>NZ_JBFAKM010000030.1:0-56567 GCF_040655695.1 Polymorphospora sp. NPDC050346
GGGCGCGATAAACCGCGCCGTGTGTTGCGGTCGATGATGTGCGGGGTGGGTGGAAAACCGCTGGTCAGGTGTGGTTTGAGTCTCGACACCGACCCGAGAAGGAGGTATATTAGTAGTTGTTCGGGAGGGGAAGGCAAGCCCCGACCGACACCAGTCACCACCAACCAAGGGAGAACAGTGATAACCCTGGACCCGAAAATCGTCGACTACGTCGACCAGGCGTGCGACGCACATCAACGCGGGGACCACGACGCCATCCGCACCATCCTCGCCCGCATGCACGACGACGGCCTCGGCCCCGCCGCTCACGCCATCATCGCAGGACTCAACGAGATGTCCATTCTCACGATCCTCGCCGCCGAGGCCGCCGGCGCGCAGCTCGCCGTTTCCCTCGTCACCCTCACCTCCGACAGCGCCCCGTTCAACCTCGACACCGACGAACCCCCCTTCTGACAGGCGACCGGGCCGGGGGTGACACCCCGGCCCGGCCCCCTCACAGCCAGGCCAGGCCAGGCCGGCGGGCACCCCGCCGTGACCACCCCATCGGCCATCCGTCGACCGACCGAGGACTCCACGTTGTTCGCTGAAGACGAAGACAAGGCGATCTTGATCGCGCCCTGCATCCGCTGCGGGATCACGTTCGCCAGCAACCCCCACACCGTCCCATCCTTCTGGGTCAACCAGTCGACCCGATGCCCTCTGCGACCCGACTGGACCCCGATCGAACCCGGCGAGCCCGGCACCGACCGCGAACCACTGTGCAAGACCTGCACGCCGATCATCCGCGCCGCCACCGACAAGTCCGTGCCCCTCACCGACCTGTTCCCCCGCGCCCGCCTCGACAGGTTCGACCCCACCGGCACCTGACACCCACCCGCGCCCGGCCCCGGTATCGCCCACGTGCCCCAAGCAGCGATACCGGGCCGAGGCCCACGGCCACACCCATGCGCACACCACACCCACCCCAGCGCGCCAGCTCCGGTCCCCACCGCAACCCCACACCCCTCACCGGACCGCGCCCGCAGCCAACCCCAACCCACCCGAACGGAAACCACCATGCCCGAAAACGGCCACCCGGAACCCGCCGACCCCACCAATACCGGTCGATGGGTCGAGTACCACGGCAGCGACCGTGCCTGGCACGGCCACGCCCTCCAGATCACCCACCGCGCCCACACCCGAGCCGGCATCCGCTACATGCTCGCCAACCACGCCGGAGAACCCGTCCTATCCGGAGTCCGCCCCGGCTCCGTCAGCCCCATCCGCACCACCCCGACCCCCGTATGGGCCGAAGAGATCAAGGCGATCACCGACCACGCCACCGCCACCGGCATCAACCCCACCCTCATCGAACGCCACCTCACCACCATCCGCCGGCAACTCGACCGATACCGGTACGTCGCCGCCCAACGCCACCTGACCAACATGGCCGCCGCGATCCACCTCATCACCGAGCAAGAGCGGCAAGACCGCCTCGCCGAACTCGACCAGGCCCACGGCCCCGACCCCGCATCCCAACACCGACACCTCAGCACCCACAACCGGCGCCTGCTCGCCGACCTTCTCACCAACCCCTACGTCTTCCCCGAGGACCGACCCGACCCCCACGCCACAATCGACCCCACCCACTACAGCGCCACCGAAACCCGGCGACTGAACACCCCGTAAGCGTCGACCTCGGAAGCCCCGGCACACCGCCGGGGCTTCCGCGTTTCCGTCACCGTGTGTAAACGCCACCGACGGCGGGCCGGCAGCCCGCAGCGCACCAGGACAAGGGCCACCCGCCGCCGCAGCCAGCCCCGCCACCACCGCCCCAACCGGCGCCGTCGAGCCGCCACCCGCTCGGGGTTTCTCGGCGAAGATCTTCAAAGCGCCACCACGACGAGCCAGCACACCCCCGACCACCTGATCGGGCATTTCGGACACTGCCCCGGCGCTTCGCGCCGGAACCGGAATGGCCCCGACAGGGAGCAAGATATGCGGTTACTAAGTAACCCGCTTGGCCTGCGCGCGAGCTGCTGTCATGCTCGGCGCAGAGATCCAGAAGGCCCCGACCGGGCGCGGTCGGGGCAGCAGTTTCACGGGGGTGGCTGCGAAATGACACGCGACCAGAACACGCACGAGGGCATACCGGCCCAGCGCCGGCCGGTCCGCCACCGCCGGCACCGACCGAACTCGCAGGGACGAGCACGCGACGCCGGCGGCAAGACGATCTCGCTCAGTTACGACAGCAAGGAGTTCGCCGCCGTCGAGGCTGCCGCGTTCCAGGCCGGCCTGACACCCACCAGCTTCGTCGCCGCGGCTGCGCTCGCCGTGGCGAGGCAATCCGTGGCCCGCACCGACTCGGCGCTCCGTGACCAGCTCGCCGAACTCAACACCGCCCGAACCCTCGTTGGCCGATTCGGCGTCAACGTCAACCAGGCCGTCGCCGCCCTACACTCCACCGGCGCCGTGCCGGCCGAACTAGTACGGGCGACAGAACTGTGCGCCCGAGCCGTGGAGCGCCTCGACGACATCGTCATCCGACTACGCAGGCGACTGCCGTGATCGGCCGGGTCCTGCCCCGAGGACAGCGGGTCGCCGGCCTCGTCCGCTACCTCTACGGACCGGGCAAGGCCGAGGAACACCACGACCCGCGGATCGTCGCTTCATGGACAGGCGAAACCAGCGAACTCGAGCCCGCAGTCACCGAGGCCGGCCACCGCGACTTCCGCCGTCTCGTGGCGCTGCTCGAAGCACCCGTGGCGGCCGAGGCCGAGGCCGCACGCAGCCCTCAGCCCGTCTACCACCTCGCCGTGCGCGCCGCCGCCGAGGACCGGCTCCTGACCGATAACGAATGGGCCGAGCTGGCCACCGAGATGATGCACCACATCGGCCTGTCCAGCCCCGCCGCCGCCGAGGACGGCGTGCGCTGGATCGCCGTCCGGCACGCCGACGACCACATCCACATCGTCGCCACCCTCGCCCGCCAAGACGGCAGACCGGCCCGCCTGAGCAACGACTTCCATCGCGTCCGAGAGACCTGCCGGCTGTTCGAACAGCGCTACCGGCTCCGGTCGACCGCCCCCGCAGACGTCACCGCCGCCCGCCGCCCGCACCGCGCCGAGATAGAGAAGGCCCGCCGCAGCGGACACCACCTCACCGCCCGGGACAGGCTGCGGCGCGAGGTACGTCTGGCCGCCGCGACCGCCGTTGACGAGCAGGACTTCTTCGCCCGGCTCGAATCCGCCGGGGTGATGGTGAAGCTGCGGCACAGCGACATCAACCTCGAGCAGGTCACCGGGTACGCCGTCAGCCTGCCCGGCGTCCGCGCCGGCGACGGCACGCCGGTCTGGTACGGCGGTGGGAAACTCGCCGCCGACCTGACGCTGCCCCGCCTACGCCAGCGATGGGCACCCCCCGCCGGCCACCGGCGCCCGGACGCGGCCGGCACTTCGCGCGGCCCGCAGTCCACCGAGCACCGCCGCCACACGCTCGACCAGGCGGCCCGCGACGTCGACGACGCCACCAGACGCCTGCGCGGCGTCGACCGTGACGACATCGACGCCGCGGCCGCCACGATGTACGCCGCGGCGGACACCGTCACCGTTGCCGCCCGCGTCCTCGAGGGCCGCCGCGGCGGCCCGCTGACCCGCGTCGCCGACCGATTCGACCACGCCGCCCGCGAACGGTACGGGCGCGTACCGCCCTGGACCGAGCGCGTCGAGCACCTGCGCGCGTCCGCGCGGCTGCTGGCGGCCGTACGCCGGATCCATCCCGACGACGAAGCGTTGCAGGCCGCAGAACTACTCGCCCGACTGGCGGCGCTGGCCGACACTGTGGCGATGGTGCGCCGGCTCCAGCGGCGCACTGCCCAGGCCACCGCCGCGCGGACGGCGGCAGCGGAGCTGCGCGCCCACGTCGCCACGTACACCCGGGCCACACCCGCACCCGCGCCGAAAACCACCCGAGGCTTCACTCCCGCTCCCCCGCCGAGCCGGCGCCCACCGGCGCGCCCGGCGGGCCGGGGCGCCCACCCACGGTACGGAGGACGGACATGACCGAGCCGATCGAGCAGCAGCATCCAGATCCCATTGGCGAAGGTCTGCGCCGGCAACTGAACAACCTGACCGTCGTTGCCTCGTTCGCCGAGGCCGTCGCCCGGTGGCGGTACACACAGGCGCAGCAGCGCGCCGAACGCGATGCGCATGCCGCTGAAGCCGCCGCGCGGGCCGCCCAGCAACAAGCCCGCGATGCCAAGATCATCAAACGGTTCAATGCGGCGCAGCACCGCGCCGCCGCCGCCGTCTACCGCCGGGCGGAGAACACCGACTTCCTGCTGAACGCCGACCTGAAGACGCTGGGTGAGACGTGGGCCGCCGCGGCCGCCTACCACGACACCGACCCGCAGGCCGCGGCGGCGATGGAACGAGTCGAGATCCGGCTGCGGGTCGTGGCTCCCGAAGCAATGGCCTACTACGACCAGATGCGAGCCGACGGCGTCGCGCCCGTCGACGCCATGAGCAAAGCCGTCTGGCACATGGACCCAGGCCCGACCCAGTCCGGCCCCACCGCCCGAGAGGGATACGGCAAGGCCGGCGCGGTCCGGGCCGGGCCGGCCACCGGAGGCGACCTGGTCCCCGTCGGCGGGCCCGGCGACATCCCCCGCCCACCGACGACCACCGAGCGCCTCGAACACCTACGTCACCTGGACACCTACCTGGCCGGCATCGCTCCACACTCGCCCGACCCGGCAGCCGTCGACCGTATCCGCGACCAGATGCGCCAAGACATCACGCACATCGAGGCAGGCCTGCGCGGCGGGCGCGGCGCCGGGCGATGGCACGAAACCCCGGCCCTGGACCAAGCCATGGCCAGATGGGTCAAGACGGCAACCCCCGCCGAGGGGGTCACACCACAGGAAAACGACAGTCAGGCGTTCCGGCTCAACCGGCTCCAGCGCCGCGCGGCCACCACCGACTACAGCCGGGCATTCGAGCCCCAGTGGCTGGACCGGGCCGACACGGTGCAACTTGGGCAGGCATGGGCCGCCGCCGCGGCGTACCCCGGCGACCGGCGTGCCGAGGTGGCGTTGGAACGCATCGACGACCGGCTGCGAGTGGTACAGCCCACCGCGATGCAGCTGTACGACCAGCAGATCGCCGCCGGCGCCAGCCGGCACGAGGCGATGCTGCGCGCGGTACCGCTGATGGAGCGCGAACTGCCCAGCGGCCGACTCGCCGGCACCGAACCACCACCAGGCCGGTTCACCGGCGACGGCGTCAACGTGGTCTCGCCGACCCCGGAGCCGCTGCCCGAGGGACGGGCAGGCCGCGACGAGGTCCTGCGACGGCTGCGTACGCTCGACGGCCACCTGCGAGGCATGGAGGCCACGGCCGGCGGCGGGCCGCAGTGGCGTACCGAGCTCGGCGAGGTGCGCGCCGCGATCGGCGCCGAGATCGGGAAGGTCGACACGGCCCTGCGCGGCGACATCGTTTCGCCACGCAGAGAGCCGTCGGTGTACCGGCTGGCAGGTGACGAGCAACTGGCCGTCCAACGCGCAGGCGATCTGCGGGCCGGCGCAGCGGCGGACCAGGCGACGCGGGACATCCCGGCTACCGTGGTGGACGAGCAACAGGTCGCCGCCGCGGCCGGCCGCGTCAAGGCCGCCGGCGCAGACCGCAACGAGGCCCTGGCCCGCGACACACGTAGCGCGGCCAGCCTGGCCGGCGAAGGCTTCCCCCAAGGAGCCGGCGAAGAGGTCGCGCAGGCGCGCAAGGACCGCGCCGACCGCCGCGCGACGCCAGCCACCGGCCAGACCCGCCCGGCCGCCCGGACCCCGGACCAGCCACGACCCCCACGACCAACACCCGGCAGGTGAACAGATGGCGCTGCAGATCGACCGCCAGGAAGGCCCACAGATCCCCGAAGGGACCGTCACCTGCGACCTGGAGGCGTCCGACGACTGCCACACGATGATGGACCTCGGCCGCCACCCCACGTTCACCGACGAGCAGTTCCACGAGCTGGTGAAGCAGCAGAGTTGGGTGTACGAGCAGCGACACCAGCAGTGGGCGTGCCCCCCGTGTAGTGAGCACGAACTCCAGCGCCGCCGGCCGGTGGCGCTGGCCGGGGAGGGCTTCCCCACCCCGTTCGGCACCGCACCGCGACGTGGCCGCGACGGGACGTCGGCAGGCCCCGGGTGATGCCGCCATGGGGGCACTGACACCGTCACCGCCGCAGGCCGCCGCCTTGACCTGCCGCCCCGGCAACATCGGCCGGGAACGGATCGTCGCCGCGCACCGCTGCGCCGTGGCCCGCTACCGCGCGCACCTGGTGGGCAGTCGAGCCCAGCAGTACCTGCGGCGGCGGCTCGGTAACACCATGCCCAAGGGATGGCCGGTCGGGTACGCGCCCACTCCGGGGACCGTCATGGTGAACCAACTGCGACGGCGAGGCTTCACCGACCAGGAGATCGTTGCCGCCGGGCTGGGGCGGCAACTCAGAGACGGCCGGATCATCGACCGATTCCGTGACCGCGTCATGTTCCCGGTCTTCGACATCGACGGCGATCCGGTCGGGTTCCTGGGCCGGACGTGCCCGGGCGGCCGTGGGCCGAAGTACCTGAACTCGCCGGCCAGTCCCGCCTACGCCAAGGGCTGCCTGCTGTTCGGCCTGTTCGAGCAGTGGCGGTCCTGGGTCGCCGGCGCCCGGCCGGTTCTGGTCGAGGGGCCGGTCGACGTGCTGGCGGTGGCGGCGGCCGATGCCGGCCGGTGCGAGTTCGCGGCCGTAGCGGCGTGTGGCACCGCCCTGACCGGCGACCAGCTCAACCTGCTCGACAGGGTCTGCGACCTGTCGTCGGGAATGGTGTCGGCGCTGGACGCCGACAGCGCGGGACGACGCGCGACCCGGAAGGTGTGGGACCTGCTGCAGCGGTATCCGGGTGCGGCCGGGGCAGCGCTGGCTGCGGGGCTGCCGACCGGAACCGACCCCGCGGACCTGCTCGAGCGGCAGGGCGCCGGAGCACTGCGCCAAGCGGTCACCGACGCGACCGTGCCGCTGGCCGACGTGTTGATCGAGGCGCTGCTGGTCGGCCGCGACGGCGGCGACGTCGCCGCCTCAGACCTGGAGCACCGGTTCGCGGTACTCAGACGCGCGGCGGTGGTGGCAGCCGGCACAGGCTGCGCGGAGCAGATCGTGCGCCTTGTGGTTTCCCTGGCCGCGCGCCTGAATCTGACCTACCCGACGGTGTCCGGGGCGATCGTGGACGCGATCAGCCCGACCACCGGCGTCGAAGAGCCGTGCACCGAGGCTGTGGACGACGGCGTGTTGTCCACAGGATCCCTCACCGATCTTGCTCTGCACGAGAAGAGGCGATGACATGCTCGATGTGGAAGACAACACCTTCGTACGACTGATCAACGACGCGCACAGCCGTCTCGTCGGCGATGTAGACCCCGACGGGCTTCACGCGCAGTGGGCCCTGCTGCTCGTCGAGCGAGCCGCTGCGGTGGCCAGTACCCCGGGCTGCCGGGGCGCCGACGACTGGGATTTCTTCGCGGTCGCGCTCGGGGACGCGGTCGCCGAGCTGCGAGCTGAGCTGCCCGACCCTGCGGCCGTGCCGAGCGAGGTCCGGCCGTCGAGCGACCAGCACCTTCGACCCGCGACACTTGGCCTGGTCAGGAAGCTCGCCCAGATCTACACCGACGGCGCGGCGAGCAATCAGGCGAGCCCGTGGCGGCGGTTGGTATGGATACGTGTCGCGGACCTGCTCGACGGCGCGGCAAGGCAACTGACATGAGCGCCGGAGAGCACCTTGACGCAGCCGCGGCCGGCATCGCCCAGGCGCACGCCCTGATCCGACAGTCAGGACCGGCCAGCGGTGCCGAACAGGCGAGCGCGGCGCTAGCCCGAATCCGACTGTACCGAGAGTTGGAGCGCCAGACGACGCTCCTGACCGGTGCCAGTCTGCCCAGCGACCTGGCCACGGCCACCGCCGCGAGCGACGCGGCGGCCTCGCCCGTCGTTGGGTTGCTGGCCGGGCTGCGCCGAACGAGCGAGTTGACCCAGGCCAAGATGCCGATCCAGTCACTGAGTGTCGAACGCGTCGGGGCGGTGGCGACGACAATGCTCCGGGCGGCGGATCGAATCGGCGCCGCGAACGACTTGATCGCCGGCAATCTCGGGGCCGCCCGGGCCCGGCCGCCCACGCCCGAAGGGCTGGCCTTGGCGCATGGTATCGGCCAGCACGACAACCTGGCACTGACGGGCCGCCTGGTGCGCGGCGTCGTCGACCTGGACGCCGCACTACACCGCGGAAGGTGGCTAACACCAGGTAGCGATGCTGGCGTCTGGCGGCCGCTGCTGATGCTCGCGGCGGCCGACTGCAAGCGGACCATCCACAGCAGTCTGCGCATCCATGCCGTGAACGTCCTGGATGGCCGCAGCGACGCCACGGCTTCGATCCGGGCAGTGAACGGTGTGTCGTCCGACGATCCGTCCGTGTGGGCGGCCATCGACTCGCACCGCGGTGCCGTTGCCGGCGTTGATGCCGCACGCTCCTGGCTCCTGGACAACAGCGACCAGGTGACGGCAGGACAGGTAGCGGCGGCGGCTCGGGCCGCGATGGCCATCACTCGCTATGCGGGGCACGTCCTGCGGGTGACCAATCCGAGTGAACCGGTCACGCTGGCCGCCACGCGGGCTGCGCACTGGTGGCGTGTCACGGCCGCCGAGGTGGGAAACCTACGGAGCCCGGTCATTCCCGCCAGCGACCATAGCGTCCTGACGGCGTCGATGACGGGTGTGGCCCGGTGGCTAGGCGAGCAGTTGCGGCCGGAAGGCCAGTGGGCGCCGAACCGTCAGTGGGCTCAAAGGCCACGGCAGCGAGAGGCTTGGCGCCGCACCAGCGGCGAGTTGATGGTGCGGCTGCCGCACCTGTCACAGCTGCTGTGGGAGGCAGTACGGCGGGTACAGCGGCAGGGCATGCTTCTGGGCCCTGAGACCAGAGGGGCGGCTCCCGGGAGTCCGAAGCCCGTGATGCGCTGGAAGCCTGTTTCCGAGAGGGATTCATGCTTCGCAGAGTTGCAGGTCGCGTTGTACAACGCCCGGCAATGCAGCAGTTGGCTGGCCAGGGTAGCGGGAATGCCTCTGCCACCGCGGATTCCGGCTCCCACCTCGACCCCGACGCACCTGGCTGGTCCGGCTCCCCACAGAGCAGGGCTGTCGCATACACCGGCCCGACCTGTCCGGGGCGTTGGCGCCAGCAGATGACCCGGCTGACGAGCGCAGCGCGATGTTGCCCGCGAGTAGCACTGAGCACGTGGCAGCCCTCCCAGAAGTTCGGCGGCTGCCACGTGCTCAGTGCTACTGCCGTCACGAAGCGCGCTGGACGTTCTCGTCGCGGAGCCGACGGGCAAACGGTCCCGCCAGCTCGGTCCACCGCTGCCGGGTGATGCCGTACAGGTCGGCGATGCTGTCGGCGATGTCGTCCCAGTCGAGCGTGCCGGGCGGTCCGGGCCGCCACCATGCCCCGTGCTGCTCCCAGGCCACCCTCGACCACCTCCTTCGAGGGCTGCCGCCGAGGATGATGTGGATGTCGCTGCGGGCAAGCGACGCGTGAACCTGCGCAAACATCGTCGTGGCAAGGGGGAAGTCCCGCCAGGCGGCGTTGAAGGCCAGCTCGAGTTCCAACGTCTTGGACGTGACCGCGACGATCCCAAGATCGTGGCAGCCGAGGGCGAGGCCGTCGCCGATGAGGGTGTACTGGGTAGCTTTGGACAACTTCTCGGGCATGCCGGCGAGGGTATGGCACCAGGGCGCCCGCAGCGGATCACCTCATTGCGCCACGCCGGTTTCGGGACCGTCGAAGAACTGTGGGAGGTCCCACCAGCCGTCGGGGGCCGGGGTGGTGGGCAGGTCCTTGCCGGGCCGGTGGTGCTCGTTAGTGCAACTGCTGAAGGGGCCGGCGCTGTGCATGAGCTGCGGCAGGTGGTGGTCGAGGTGCTCGCGCAGCCAGGTGTCCATCCCCAACGGTTCGACGCGCAGGATCTCCCACGACCGCCACAGCGCTTGCAACCGGGAGATCGCCTCGGCGTGGTCCCACCATTTCGCGCACCAGCGCCAGCCGCCGCCCGAGCGGACGTAGACCCGCGCGAAGTGGCCCACCACCCACGCCTGTAGCGACGGGTACAGCAGTGTGAGGTCGCCGCCGCGCGTCGTATCCTCGGCCGGGGAAGTGGCCGAGGATACGACGGGTTCCCGGCCGCTGAAGACGATGTCGAGTTCGTCCAGCGCCGTTTCGAGTTGGTGGAACCGGGCGTCGGTGTCGTCGCGCAGTTGCTGTAGTTGCACGACGAGTTCGGGATTGTCGTCGCTCACCGCAGGTCCGTCCGCTCGTGCAGCGCGGCCCGGCCGACCAGGGTCTTCTTCGCCGCCCTTTCGGCGTTGCTGATCGCGTCGGCCTGTGGGCCGGTGAACCACGGCTTCAGATCGATCATCGCCGCGGGGCAGCCAGTGGCCAGCAGCACGGCTGAGCCTTTGCGTAGGGCGCGGATCTTGTCGGGCTCGAGGATGCGTTGGCGGCGCAGCGCGACGGACTCGCTCAGGGCGGGGTCCCGGCCGCCGCGGCTGTAGGAGGCGACGTCGACATCGTGGTTCCCGATCAGCCGGGACAGGTCTTCGGCGAGTTGCGGGTCGTCGATGCCGGAGCTGGCAATTTTGAGGGTGCTGGCGCCCCACAGCGCACGCATTCCGGATCTGCCCCAGACCGTCTCGCCCTGGGCCCAGGATTGCAGGATCGTAATGGGGTAGACCCCTCTCGACCCGAGGTGTGAGTAGAGATTTGGCAGGTCAGCGATGCGGCAGATGTTGGCGGCCTCGTCAAGGACGACCGGCATGGGCGGGTCGAGCCGACCGCCCATGGATTCGCCGCGCCGGGTCGCCTCGCGGATCACCCGGTCGGTCAGCGCGGCGATTAGCGGGCCGGCGGACCCACCGCCGTCCTTGCTGTGCAGGAAGATCGTGTCGCGGGAGCGGACGAACTGACGAGGGTTGAAGCACGGCGACGCGTCGGTCGGAGGTGTCACCCATTCCATGATCTGCGGGTTTCGCAGGCAGCGGGCGGCGGTGCGGGCGGTCAGATAGAGGCCGGCCTTGGTCTCCCACGCGGTTTGCTGGATGCCGCGCAGCCCGTTGGCCTGCGCGGTGAACTGGGGATGGTCGGCGAGGATGTCAGACGGCTCCTGGCTTGCGTCGTCGGTGAGCCATCCGTAGACATGGTGCAGGTCGCCGCCGCTAATGCCGGCAGCGAGCAGGAGTGCGGCCAGCAGTTCGGTGGCGCCGGGACCCCAGATGTCCCGGCGGCCCGGGTCGTCGACGGTGAGGACGAAGTGCCCGGCGAGCCGTTCGGCCTCCTCCACGGTGGTGATGCCGTCCAGTGGGTTCCACCACCAGTCCCGGTCGGCGAACACGATTTGCTGTGGGTCAAAGACCCACACCCGCCGCCCGTCGGTAGTGCGCAGCGCCGCGGTGGCCGCCCACAGGTCGGACTTGTTGCTGGTGGCCAGGGCCGGGCCCGGCGCGGCCAGGACCGTGGGGATCGCCAGTGCGGTGGTCTTGCCCGAGCGCGGCGCCATGAGCGCGATCGCGACGTCCTCCCACGACCCGCGAAGGTCTGGGCCGCGTGGCTGCAACCTGCCCAGCGGCACGCCGGCGTCGTCAGCCGGTATCCGGTCGGCGGGGACACCGTTGAGGGAGGGACGCAATTGCTGAGCGCGGCGCCGGATGGTGGGCAGCGTCAGCGATTCCATGTCGGCCGGGGTCGCCAGGGAGTCCAGCGGGTCAGCCGGTCGCGACCGGAACCGGGAGAGCAGTCGCCATCCCGCGGCCGCGCCGGCTCCGGCGACGGTGAGCAGGACGCCGGTGTAGGTGGCCACCAGCCAGCCGGGAACGGCCGGCCACAGGTGTTGGGTCTGGCTGCGGACCAGGTGGCCGAGGAACTGTGGGCCGTAGTCGGGGCCGGTCGACCACGGCCGGCCGGTGCTGACCGCGGCGAGACGGCCAGCGAGCCAGACGAGGTAGCCGATTCCGTACCCGATCCAGACCAGGCCGAGGATGAGCCACGGGGTGCTGGAACCGATCGGTGTGCCGCGCGGCCGGAGCGCTTTCATGCCGGTTCTTTGAGCGTCGAGAGGCGCACGGCCGTGTCGGTGTCGTAGAGGTGCCGCTCCGCGCCGACGAGTGTCAGCTCGACGGGCATACCGGTCCGCTCTCCCGTCTTGACCATGTACTTGCCGCGTCCGGGATGGCTGATACCCGGCAGCCACGATTCCGGCGCCGCCCACGACTTGATCATGTCGATCTCGGGGGCGGTGAGCGGCGTGACCTCGCTGACCCGCCGCAGCTCTTTGAGCGGCAGCCCGGCCAGGATGGTGACCGCACACCGCTCGAGGAACCCCCTAGCCTTTGCCCTGTCCTCCTCGGTCGGCAGCGCGTCCAGGTCGGCCAGCGAATGCGTGATCATCAGGCTGGCCATCCCGCGTTGCCGGTTGAGGCGGGTCAACGCGTCGGCGTGCTCGACAAGCCCGGACGCGCCACGCAGGGCGCGCCACAGTTCGTCCATCACGGCGAGGTACTGCCGGCGCGGCGCCAGGTCGAGGTCGGCGAGCACGGCGGCGGCGTCGACCATGCCGTAGCCGTAGCTCCAGCAGCACAGCATCGCGGCGGCGACGAGAGTGTCGCCTGCCGCCGCGACCCGGGAGATGTCGACCGACACCGCCGGGGAGTCCAGGTCCAGAGGATGGCTGGTGGGGCCGTCGAACACGCCGGCGAGCGACCCGCTGCACAGCAGTTCGAGGCTGAACACGAGGTCGTCGACGCGGCGCACGTAGTCGGCGGCGTCGGCGCGGGCGGCGGCCTGGAGTTCGTCGGGGCCCTCGTCGATGATGCGTAGCACGTCGGGGACCGTCGGGTCGCGGTCGAGGCGGTCGGCGAGCAGGTCGATGGCCCGGCCGAGGACGACCTCTTCGGCGTTGGACAGTCGGGTGCCGCGGACCAGCGTGCACAGCGCGAGGAGCAGGGACAGCCGCCGGCCCCGGATCTCCAGCCGCAGTCGGGCGGCGTCGGCGCCGTCCATGCGTGCCAGGGCCTGACCCAGCGGCCCGGAGTCGAGCGGGTTGATGCGGTCCATGCCGCGCCCGACGCGGATGACCTGCCCGCCGAGGTGCTGCACCAGTGGGGTGTATTCGGCTTTGGTGTCGCCCAGGATCAGGGCGTGGGTGCCGCAGGCGACCATGCCGGTGATCAGCCGTTTGGAGATCGCGGACTTGCCGACGCCGGGCTGCCCCAGCAGGAACACTCCGGGGTTGGTGACGAGGCCGGCCCGTAGCCAGGCCAGCGGGTCAAGACAGACGACTTCGCCCCACAGCATGTGTCGGCCGATCGGGACGCCGACCGGGGGCGCGCCGGAGCCGGCGACGAACGGGTACAGGCCGCACAGCTGCACCGTCGTTCCCTGGTACTCCACGCCGGCGCCGACGTGAGAGGCGCGTCCGGCGGCCGGGCCCCGCCAGCCCCAGGCGGGCGGGACCGGGCCACGCCGTGCGACGAACGCCTCTGCGGTGTCGGCGGTGGGGATGCCGGCCGGTGGGGTCGTCGGGGCGGGCGGCCACGTGCTGCTGCGGTTGGCCACGGTGGCCTCCTTGCCGTGGTGTCGTCGTTAGTGAGGGAAGCGGCGGGAGAGCAACGGTGGGCAAACCCCGCAGGGCAGGGTCGCGGCGAACCCGGCTGCCTGTGACCGGTACATGGGGCGCAGCCGCAGCTTGGCCGTCTCGGCGCGGGCCTCGATGTCGGCTACCGCCGTGGGCAGGTCGTCGTCGTGCTCGACGGTCACGGTGGCGTACATGCTGACCAGGCAGACTCCAGCGCCCATCGCCTCCTCGCTGGCGGCCCGGCGGGCGCGGTCCTGGTCGGCCAGGTCGCGGGCGGTGGCGTCGCGGCCCTGACGACGGGCGACCTCGGCGCGGAACGCCGCCGCGTTGACCTCGTTCTCGAGCGTGCGCGCCGCCGCAGCGGCAGAGAACGGCCGGTAGATAAGAGTGACCCGCTTGCTGAACAGGCCGGGCGAGACCATGCGGGCGAGCACGTTGGAGTGCACCGCCTGACGCGGGGCCTCGTGCATGGCGAACGTGACGCTGACACCGGAGTCGTGCCGGTACCGGTCCCAGGACTCCTGCACGGCGACCGGGCCGGCGTTACCCCAGTCCAGCATCTGGTCGGTGTCCGCAGTGGCCAGCAGCCGGTCGACCTCGCCACGCACGTCGGGATCGAACGCCGTACGCACGATCCCCGCCAGTTCCGTCGCCGAGGCGCGGCCCAGGACGGTGACCCCACACGATCCCAGCGCGCTGCTCAGGCCGTGCAGGACGCGACCGAACTCGGCCGCCGCCGCGGCGACGCTCTTGGGCCTGCCGGGTGCGGCGGCGGGGTCGAACGTGATGCTGACCCGGGTGTCGACGTCAGCGGCGGCCGCCGGAGAGCGGCGGACGAGTTCGGCCATCAGCTCGCGGGCCGGTGCCGGCGACGTCGGCGAGAGCCGGGACTGGACGTGGTCGGCGAGGGTCGAGCCCGGATCGGGGGCGGTGTCCACGGTGACCGCGACCCATCGGATCGCCGGCAGGTGGCCCAGGCTGGCCAGCCAGGAGCCCCAGTTCGCGACCCAGGTGTCGGCGTCGGAGGTGTTCGCCAGCCACGTTGACGTCGACGCGCAGCGCAGGGTCGCGGTCAGGGTGCCGGTGCGGCGATCCCAGACCAGGCCGTAGGTGTCGCCGTTGCCGTCCTCGGCGCTGACCAGCTCGGTGCTGGCCAGCACGCCGGGCAACTGCCACGCCCGCGGGTGGTCGACGATGATCCCGCCATGCCAGGTGTGGTGGCCGCGCAGGCTGCCTGCCGCCCACCTGACGCGGGCCAGCAGCGCGTGCAGCACCGGTACGCCGCCGACGCGTACGGTGGCGGCTGCCAGCACGAGCGCGACCGGCACCGCGAGGATCAGGGCGGCGGCGAGGTCGAACGCGGCGGCGACGACCAGTGCCAGGACAGCGGCCAGGGCTATGGTCGACGCGACCGGCCCCAGCCCGAACAAGCCCATGCCCCGGGCCACGCGCCAGCCGCCGTAGGTGCGGATCTGGTCGGGTTCGGTCGTCACGTCACCCTCCGTCGGTTGCGTTGGATGCGGTGTTGGCCGCCGACTTGGCTCCGCTGGCAGCCGCCTGGACCCCTTGCGCCGCGGCCGCGACCCCGATACCGATCGGGCCAGCGGCAGCGGCCCCGCCCGCTGCCGCACCTCCCGCGGAGGCGCCACCCATGGTGGACGCGCCGCTGCTGGCTGGGACGGCGCCGCTGGTCGCTCGGGCGGCAGGCGCCGCCGTGTCACCTGCCTTGCCCATCGGGCCCGACCCGACCGGTCCCGGCCTGCCGGCTGTTCCCGCACCGGCGGGTGCCGCGCCGCCCGGCGGGGCCGGACTGGGCTGGGGACCGAGGGTCTGTTGCAGGTACCGGGCGTGGTCGGCGGCGCCGTCCCCGCCGCTGCCGGACCTGCTCCACGAAGCGGCGTGCAAGCCGCCGCCGGCAGCGGCCAGCGCGGCGGGTAGCGCGCCGCCGCCGTCGCCGGCCGCGCCGACGGCCCAGTTGAAGAACTTCAGCATCGCGGGAAGGGCGATGATCGACAGGCCAAGCACCGTGAAGCCCATGAACATCGTCCGAGGCCCGGAACCGTCACCGATCATGATGAAGCCGGTGGCGTACACCAGGGCCGCCGCAGGCTTGTAGAAGACCAGTGCGGCCATCCACGCGAGGATCCGCCGCAGCCAAGGCCGGGTCACCGGGTTGAACTGCCCGGCGGCGGCGAAGACGACCACACCGGTGAGGATGACGATCGCGCCCTCGCGGAACAGCATCATCACCGCCTGGAAGATAGCGGCGATCATCGCCAGGATGCCCAGCACGATGACCAGGCCGGGGCTGCCGATCTGAGTCGTCAGCGCCAGCGTCATCCGCTCACCGAACTGACCATCGGTGGAGGAGTTCAATACCCAGGTGGAGAAGGAGTCCGAGACGGACAGGGCGGTCGCGGTGATCGTGGTACCGGCCGCCGCCCACAGCGCGGTCTGGAACAGGCCCCGTCCGATGTCGATCAGCGGATCGCTCTTGCGGGTCAGTGCCATCCGGATCCCGGCGTAGATAAGCCCGGCGACGGCCACGAGGATCGCCAGCGGAAGCATGTATCCGCGCAGCCGGGACACGACGGTTTCCTCGCCGGCGACATCGATGGCGGGCACCATGACCCACCAGCCGACGGTGGCCTTGATCAACGTGGCGAGCCCGTCACTGATTGCGTCCGACAGAGCCTGCACTCCGGACTGGACCGCCTCCCCGCCGACGACACAGGCCAGCGGGCCGGTGATTACGCACATCTGTCACCTCCGAGGTGGCATTGGGATGTAGCCGTCGGGGGAGGCGACCTGTCCGGTGGCGCTGAGCCACTCCCCGCCAGGCGGCGCCACCAGGCGCCAGTCGTCGTCGACCCACCGCATCTCGACCCGGAAGTCGACGTAGACGGTGCCCTGGGCATTCAGGCCAGGACTGGAGATCAGCAACCGCAGGAACGCCGCCGTGTCGGTGTAGGAGTCGACGCGGTAGCCGGCGACTTGGGCGTGAGTGCGCGGCAGCACGTCGCCGGGGTTGACCCCCGCCGCCGACCTCCGCTGCTCGTAGTCGGACTCGACGGTGCCGAGCATCGCCTCCCGGTCAACGCCGGTCACCTGCGCGGCGATCGTCGGCCGGAACACCCCGGGCCCGACGATCGCGTCGGCACGCACGGTGATATGCGCCGCGGCGAGCACCGCCCCGGCCGCCGTCTGCCCGAAGCCGGTGGCGCGGCCGCCGGTCTGGTCCGCCGGCCCGTACCGGTCCGACACCGGCAGCGTCATGCCCTGCACGTCGGTCCAGGTGACCGGCCCCAGATCTCCAGGGGCGGCGGAAGGCGTTGTGGACGTGGGCTCGACGGGCATGGGCGCGGGGGCGGCCGAAGGCCCGGCAGGTGTCGGGTCTGCCGCCCGGTCATCAGGGTCGCCGCCAGCGAACCACAAGACGGCGACGGCGGCGGCGAGCAGGACGAAGGCCGCGGCGGCGAACAGCAGCCGGCGGCTGCGGCGACGGACCTGGGCCTCGATGTCGTACGTCATCAGGGGCTTCCTTGTTAGCTGGGCAGGACGGCGCCGACGATTCCGCCGGCCAGGGCCACGACCGACAGGCCACCGACGATCCAGGGCAGGCCGCTGGCGCCGTCGGCGGCCAGGCTGGACCGGTTGCGGCGGCCGACGACCATCATGATTCCGGCGATCATGAAGCCGGCGATGCCGGCGATGATGCCGCCCCACTTCATCCAGCCGAGGAACAGGTTCGTCTTCTCCTCCATCCCGGGTGGGGGCTGTGGAACAGGTTCCGGGGCTGCGAGGATCTCGATGGTCGGCCCGGCCGCGAGGTGCTGGGCGATGTCGAGTAATGCGACGGTGAACATGGTCTTCTCCTCCTTCAGGGGGCGTCGGCGGCGGTGAGGATCTGTTGCAGCGGCTGGCGCAGCCGTCGAGGCAGCCGCTGACTCAGCGGGTCGTCGAGGTATCGCCAGCGGGTGACGTATGGCAGCCGCACGATCGCGGGCACTCGGGAACTGAGCAGCCGTAGGCGCAGCGCGACGCCTTGCGGCTGCGGCAACGGTCCCTCCGCGACCACCACCAGCACGGCGGGCACCACCCCGGCCTCGCGCATGTGCGCCAACGCCAACGTCGCCCGCCGCGCCCCGTACAGGGTGCCCCTCGTCACCAGCACCAGCGGGCCGCTGGTCGCCGTGGGCCACAGCGTGCCGGCGTCGCTGGCCGGGGCGAGCAGCGACGCCACCGTGGTGGTGCCGGCGCCGCCGTGACAGCCGGCCACCGTCGGCCGCGCCGCGCCACCGGACGCGGCCGGTGCCACCTGCGGCAGCGGGTACTCCAGGTCAAGGCTGGTCATCTGTTTCCTCCCACCTCACGGTGTGATTCCGACGCCGCGCAGGAACGCGATCGGGTCGACGGCGCCAGCGTTCGACCGGTCGTCATTGAGATGGACCTCGAAGTGCAGGTGGGGACCCGACGAGTTGCCGGTCGACCCGACCTCACCGATGCGCTGACCACTGGCGACCTGCTGACCGGCCCGCACCGACGGCTGGCGGATCATGTGGCAGTAGCGGGTGATGATGCCGCCGGCGTGGCGGATGTCGACGTACCAGCCACAGCCCGAAACGTTGATTCCCCCGTCGGTGTGGCAGCCGATCGAGCTGTTGCAGCGCACGAGGATCACCTGCCCAGCCGCCGCCGCGAGGATCGGCACCTCTTTGCGAGCCATCAGATCCACCCCGGCGTGCAGCCGGCCGCCGCGCGGACCGAAACCGGATCCGACCGCGTACTGGCCGCGAGGCAGCGGGAACGTCCATCCGCCGGCCGCGACGACCGGCACGGCCGCATACCGGGCGACCTTCGAACGAACCTTGGCTGGGTACGCGCGTGCCTGGCCGGATGCCGGTACTCCCCCAGCCGCCTGCACGCACCCGCGTCCGCAGTTGTATGCGGCCAGGGCCACATCGAGCGGGTCACCGGACAGGGAACCGTCGCCCAGACCTGCGCGGGCCCATCGGGTCAGGTCGCACATCAGCGTCCCCATCGCCATGATCGCGTCCTCGGGATCGAACGGTGAGGCGTCGCCGTCACCGTCGAAGTCGCGTCCCCAGCTGTCCCAGGTGCCCTGCTGGAACTGGGCCAGGCCCATCGCGTCCCCGCCACGTTCCGGCGGGTTGTACGCCCGGGCCTGCGGATTCCAACTGCTCTCCGTCTCGATCTGCGCCGCCAGCAGCGCTGGCGTGATGTCCGTACACAAGGCGCCCGCCCGGTTCACCCACGACGCGAAGCCGGCCGGGATCGGGGCGTCCGGTCGCAGGGCGCCGCCGGTCACGCCGCCGGCGTAGTCGTCGACGCCGTCGTTGTTCGCGTCGACCGACACCATCCCGGCGATGATCACCAGGGGCAGCGCGATCAGCAGGGCGCCGGCCAGCGCCGCCGCGCGCAGTCCACCGGCCTGCATCACGCCTCCAGCGGTTCCAGCTCGTAGCCGGCGACCCGCATCGAGCCGTTGTCTTGTGCGGTCAGGTCGCAGTACACCGCGTACCGCAGCATCGGGCCCCGCCAGCCGTCACGGCCGGTCACCGTGACCGTGGCGAGGCTGACAGCTCGTGGCCGGCTGTCCGGCCCGCTCGCGTCCCCGGCGTACGGGCCGATGTCGACCGTGGTGTACGCCTGACGCGCGACCCAGTCCTGCCAGCCCACGTCAGCGCCGCCGACTGACGGTGCGGTCAGCAGTGGAGTGGAGACGTACGGGGCCGTCCGGCGGAACGCGTCGTCGGCAGAAATGTCGGTAGCGGTGTTGTGGGTCAGCAGCGCCACGGCGAACGCGTCGCACAGGCCCTGAGGATCGCTGTAGTCGAGCCGAGGGTCGACGGCTGCGGTCGTGGCAGGTTGGGCCGCCGCCGTCGGCGGTGTTGAGGGCGTTGAGGAGCTGGGTGTCGGAACCAGGCTGCATCCGGTGACGGTCAACGCACTGGCTGCCATCGTGGCCAGAGCGGCCCGGCGTCGGCGCAGCTCTTTGCCCCGGCGATGCGGTCTGTTGACGTACCTCACGATTCCACTCCCCCAGTGGTGTTGCGGCCAGCTTTCGCACTGCGGAGCTGCGGGCGGGACCGGCCGATGGTCGTGCCGCCCGCAGCTCGCCTGCGGGCTACCAGCGGTAGCTGGTGCCCTCGAGGATGTTCACCAACATGCCGGTGTGCGTATAGAAGTTCATGCCGGCGAACAGCAAGAAGAAGATGCCGCTCCCAGTCCACGCCCAGTACAGGACCCTCCAGGCACGGTCACTGGTTATCGCCTTCGGGAACAGCAGCGCACCGACAGCGGCGAGCCCGTACATCACCGCGAAGAAGGTGTTCTCGGCGATCGGGTAGTCGTTGAGCAGGCCGGTGATCGGCTCCTCGGGAGGCGCCGAAGAGACCACGTTGAACCGCAAGATCGCCAGGGTGCAGAAGGTCAGGATGATTCCCAGGCCGGCCACCCCCCATGACGTTGGTCTGAGTACGTGGCGGAGCCGGTCCTCCGTGAGGTCGTCTCCTCGGTTGCGTGCCAGGAACCAACTCGCCGCGAGGAGCAGCAGGCCGAGGTAGAAGGTGGGCTGGCCGAACATGGCGTTGATGTACGGCTTCGCCGTCAGCGGTTCGGTCAGGGTCATCGCGCCGCCGAGGACGGTTAGGCCGAGGCCGGGAACGGCCAGGCCGGCTGCCCAGCCGAAACCGTCTACCGGCCCGTCGCCCACCCATCTCAGCGGCATGGCCTGCTTACGGACGAGTGCCCACAGGCGCGGCACCAGGAGTAGTGCCACGCCGGCGAAAACGCCGATTAGCTTGTTGTACATGATCATGGTCATGGTTGTTCGGATCCCCCGTGTGATGTCGACATGAGACGGGTTGGCGCCCGGCGTCAGGTGTGAGCGCGTCCGGGCGTGGGGCGCACCGTCGACAGGTGCGTCCGCCGGTTGATGAGCTGCGGAGGTGTGCCGGTCTGCGGCCGTTTCCCCTACGGGGCTTCGTCGGCGGCGGGTGGCGGTGGCCACCCGTCACCGAGGGCCTCGTTCAGGGTCGCGGCCAGTCCCCGTACCTGGTTGTGCAGGTCGGTGAGCTGCTGGATGCGTGCCGCGGGCTCAGCGTTGACAGCCCGGCGCAGCGACCTGCCGAGCTGCGTTGCGGCGCGGCCGACCTGTCCGATGGTGGCCACGTACCGATCGCGCGGCATCGGTTCGACAGTGGTGGTGTGTGGCATTGTCACCCTCCCTCCGGACTTCCGTGTCCGTTCTGAGGGCCGGCACGGTTGTGGCCGGCGGGGTGTCGGATCTGGTTTCGCTTGGTGGCGGTGGTGGGACGGCGGGAGGGTGCCGTCCCACCACCGCGGGCCGCGGCATTCCAGGACCCCCCGACTAAAAGTCCTGGCGCGCGGCCGGCCGGCGGCTGCTCAGTCGGCAGGGGTTCTTGTCATCCCCGCCTCCCCCTCTTCGTGGTGGCCCGACAGTGCTGGCAGATCCTCAGGGTGGGTGAGGAGCTGCCGGTCCCCCGTACTGTCACGGCCCCCACGCTGACCAGGCGCCGGAGACCACTGCCGGGGCCCTCGGATGGGTTAGCGGCCGCGAGGGCCCCGGCATCTTCTGGAGCGGATGGTGCAAATTTGTGTCGGCAGTGGCCGTACACCCTGTGTTCACCGAGTGCGGTCGGGTAATCTGCCTTCGTCTCGGTTAGTGAACGATGACAGGGAGCATACGCATGGTCACCTGTCCCTTGTCAACTGACTGAGGCGCGCCGATTCATGCCAACCACGGTTGGTGAACAGGAGTGCTGGGGGTGATCATGGACGGGGCCAGGAGAGAGCCAGGGCTCGACACCTTCCAAGGACGGCTGGACCACCTGTTCCAGACAGTCCGTCCCGTCGGCAAGGACCGCTACACCGTCCGCCAAGTGTCCGAGAGCATCCGGAAAAATCAAGGTGTCGAGATATCGGCTGGCTACATCAGCATGCTGTGTACGGGCGAACGCGACAATCCCGGCCTGCAGCAAGTGGAGGCCCTAGCCAAGTTCTTCGGCGTACCCCCGGCCTTCTTGTCGGGACACGGCGACACGGACGCCGTCGCCCGCGACCTGCGTACGCTGCGAGACGCCATCGAGCTCAAGGAAAAGCTGCAGGCAGCGGACGAGGCGATGAACGATCCTGAGATCCGGACGGTCGCACTCAAGGCCCGCGGCCTGTCCGCCGACAACCTCAAGCTCGTCAATGCCCTTCTTGATCAGGCGCGCAAGCTCGAAGGACTCACCCAAACGGGTGACACCACCGCGCCAAATTAGGTGATTGAATTCACGATCGATCACTATCCGACGGGGCTCGGACGGGGCGATCCCCCTGCCCGCAGCCCCACGGCACTTACCGCTCGGGGGTGCAGGTGGGTGGACAAGAAACGAGTTCGCAACGCTGAGCAGTTGCTGCGCCAACTCCCGTTCACTATCCCGGTGCCGTTCGACGTTGGAAAGTTCGTGGACCTCGTCGCCGAGCACCGAGGTCGGCCGATCCACATCCTCAAACTCGACAGCACCGTCCTGCAGGTACTCAACCTCGACACCGACGAGACCGAGACGCCCTGCGGACTGTGGCTGTCCACCGCCGCTGCGGACTACATAGTCGTCGATGGCACGGCGCCCCCGGTACTGCGCGACCACAGCTTGCTACACGAACTGTCCCACATGCTGTGCGACCACACCGGCCTACTCCAACTCGACGCCAGCACCCTGCGCTTCGACACCCTCGACACAGCGGTCGTGCAACGAGTCCTGGGCCGCACCAGCCGCTACCCCAACGAAGAAGAACGCGACGCCGAGACGCTCGCCAGCGTCATCGGCGAGTTCGCCGCCCGCCGCTCCCCGGTACCTCGCCCCGGCACCACCGACGACGAGACCGCAGCAGTCCTCGATCGGTTCAGCGCCACCCTCGCCGCCGACCGGCGGTGGCTGTGAGCGACATAGCCCACCCCATCGCCGCAGCGATCGCCGCAGGCGCCTTGGTCCTCAAAGCAACGCAACTCTGGCGCGACCCCCGCAACCCCGCCCTACGTGCAGCGTGCGGCGTCCTCGCCGGCCTTGTCATAGGCATGCTCGCAGGATGGGACCCGCTCTACCACGCCTTCAACGCCGCCATCGGCGTACCCAACATCGCCCGCTACGTGCAGCATGCGGGAGCCCTCGTCGCCGCGGCCGCCGTCCAGTCCCTCTACCTGCACCTCGGAGATCCGGAGAAGGCTCCCCGACGAGCCCGATGGCGGTGGGCAATCCTCGCTGCCGTCCTGATCGTAATGGCCATCGCCTTCGAACGCGCCAGCCTGGACGTCGAGCGGGCCGACGACTTCGCGGAGAACTACGCCACCGCTCCACACTTCAGCACCTACATGCTGGTCTACCTGGCCTATCTGGCCCTAGCCATGATCGACATCTTCCGGATGTCAGTTCGATACGGCCGCCGGCTTCCGCCCTCCCTACTACGGCTCGGCATACGCCTGCTCGCCGTAGGCTCCGTCGTCGGCCTGCTCTACGTCGTGCACAAAGGGCTATTCGTCGGACTGACCCGCGCCGGAGTCGAACTTCCGTGGGCTGAGCAGCCGGTCTCTCGAGTGCTCATCGTTGCAGGGATCATCCTCGTTGCCAGCGGGCTGATCACACCATCCATCGGGACCGCCCTGACCAACCTGCGACACTGGTGGCCCCGGTACCGGCTCTATCGCAGGCTGCAACCGCTATGGGAGGCGATCTACCGCGTCAACAAGGAGATCAGCCTCCACCCGCTGCCGGCCCTTCCCACGCCAGGGCAGGTCAACACCGCGTTGTACCGTCGCGTCATCGAGATCCGCGATGGTCTCCGCGATCTCGGCCCCTATCTCGACCCGGCCATCGCCGATGCTGCCAGGCACACCGCTATGGCCCAGGGAATCGAGGAACAGCAAGCCTGCATCATCGCCGACGCGGCGACCATCGCCTCCATGATCGACTATGTCAGCACCACCCCACCCGAATCCCGCACACCAATCGAGAGCCCACACAATGTCGCAGACGCCGCAGGCGAAGACCCCGAATCCGAAGCCGAATGGCTCGCCACCGTCTCCGACGCCATCGCCCGTTCGCCCATCGTCCGCGCCCACCGAACTCGCGCCGGCGCGGACGCCATCGGAGAGAGTGGCTAAGGTTGTTACCGACGTCCTCTCTCCTGCCGTTCTAGTCGCAGGTGTCCTGCTTGCAGTCGCCTGGCACACCTCTCCCAGCCCCATCCAGGCACTCACCTGGGGAGGCATCGCCGCCGGGGCCGCGAGCATCCTCCCCATCACCTACATCATCCGAGGCGTACGGCGCGGCAGGTGGACAGATACCCACGTCTCTGTACGCGCACAACGCACCCTGCCGCTACTGGTCTGTCTGTTCTCAACAGCAGCCGGCACCGTATGCCTCTATCTCGTGGGCGCGCCCCGTCAACTGCTGGTGCTCATCGCCTGCATGGCCGCCGCACTGGCGGTAGCAGCCCCGATCACCTTGCTGGCGAAGTGGAAGATCTCCATCCATGCACTGGTGGCGGCCGGCACCGCAATCGCCCTCACGGTGCTTGTCAGCCCCTACTTCGCGGTTGCCTGGCCACTGGCCGCGCTCGTCGGATGGTCGCGAGTGCGGCTGCGGGACCACACCATCGCCCAAGTGTTCGCGGGGGCTGCGATCGGTGCGGCGGCGACAGGCGCCCTCCTCCCCGCTCTCCTGTGAGCGCTGGCCTCCCGCTTACTGTTCGTGTTGGAAGCGGCCGTCGTCTAGGCACACGTGAGAGCTGGTCGAACAGGCAGGGATGCCTGGCCGCAGGCCTGCACAAGGTCGTTGGTCCGTTGACACGCCGTCAGACACAGGAGGGGCAATACGATGCGATGAGCTGTGGCATGATCCGACCATGCCCCGTTCCCACCGTAGTGGCCCCCGTCCCGGGGTCGTCGGCTATGGGAACGCAGCCTCGTACGACTTAGCGAGCGGCGAGCCATACCGGACCACCCTGACCATCCTGTCCGGACAAGAGGACTGGCTGAGACAACTGGCCAAGGCTCCGCGCCGGCGGGTGCCCAAGGTGCTGATTGCGATCGTTGAAGCGATGCCGGTCGACTCCACCGGCCTGCCCCGATGGGCTTGCGGAATGGAGCCCGAGGAGCGCGTGCGGCTTGCCGTCGAGGCATTCACTCAAGACGCCGGCACGCCTGTCCGACGGACGGTCACCTTTCCTCCTGGCGCTGCCGTTCGCCTGGTGAAGGCCGGCCAGGTTCTGCAGACGTCGGTATCGGAGGTACTCAGAGGCGAAATCCGTCGCCTGCAGGCGGAAAGCTGGTCGCCAACGAAAGCTGTGTCAGAAGCGCCACCAGCCGGCACGTGTGCACCTCGTCGCCCAGTCCGGCCAGCTTCCGGCGCCACAAGCCGTGTACGTCGGCAGAACACGTACGTACACGAAGGACTGCTCTTCTGAAGAAGGTGAGCGACTGACCTAGAAAAGCGAGCGGCCCCGGCCTCTCACCGCCGGGGCACCGCCCAAGTGAATATCCAAACCGCTCCACCTCGACTCGCAGTGGCCGCTAACCGAACGAGTCTGAGGACGAGCCCCGCCATGCCTGGAAGGGCTACTGCTATGACGGTAGCACCTCTCGTGCCGGGCTGCACAGCCATGCCCACGCACTCGCGTGTGAGGCCAGCGACCCGCACCGGACCGTGCCCCCAGTTCGAATACCCGCATCCCAACACTTGCATCCTAGGATGCTCTAGAGGTTGTGAAGGAGTTCATCTCGGAATTCCCTCATGACACCCCCGTCTCGCGATACCGATCGACACCTCTTCGCGACGTTCCGCCGCCTCTCACCTCGTCGCCGCTACCGCACCGACCGAGAACGAACCCACACCTACCGCGACGAGCCCATCCCGACCTCACCTCCCCCACACCCCTGGGCCATCTACGTGGCTGCCAAGGGGCGATACCAGTGGGCCGTGTTCGACCTCGACATCACCGCCGGGCCCGACGTCGTGGCCGAGGACCTACAACGTCTTCGAGAACTGCTCGACGACGCCTCCATCACATACATCGTCAGCCGCTCCGGCCCCAGCGGCGGACACCACGTCTGGGCTCGGTTCCCCGCCGGCGTCGATCCCACAGCCATGCGCAAACTCGCGTACGCCCTGGCCACGCTCCTGCCGTCGCTGGACACAGGAACACTGACCAACCCCAGCCACGGGTGCGCCCGCCCGCCCGGATCTCCCCACCGCCACGGCGGTGCGGCGACACTCGTCGCCCCCGCCGACGTCGAGACGGCCGCGGCCATCCTGTCGGAGGGCAATCCCTCGGAACGGCTGCAGCTGCTCTTCGACGCACTGCCGACATCTGCCCGCGAGTCAGGCGACCGGGCCATCCACGGTCGCCAAACGACGCCTGCCCACCACCAGGTCGCCACACACGGCGATGCCCCACGGCTGACGGGAAAGCGCCGGGCACTCACGGCCGGCAGCGACAAGCTGATCTACGGCCCACCCGGGGCCGACGCCAGCGCCACCCTGTGGGCAATCCTGCTCCGGTGTGCCCACGCACGCTGGACACTGGCCGACGTGCGAGTCCTCGCCGACGATCCCGGCGCCCAGGGCCTGCAACACCTACAGTCCAAACGTGCCCCAGGTGGCCGACAGCCGCGGTCCACCGCCGAACGAGAGGCGCTGTTGGCGCGCCAGTGGGCTCGAGCGGTCGAGTACGCCGCACAGACGCCCCTCCCCCAACGGGAAAAGCGTCACGACGTGCCCGACCCCACCACGACGGCCATCGCGGCGATCGAGGACGCGGCACGAGCGCAGCCATGGCGGTGGGCAACGCCAGCGGGGCCAGCAGACCGCGAAGCCCTACGCGCGCTCTGCCTCATCGCGCTGGCCTGCCGCTCCACCACGGTCAGCCTCGACTGCCGCCGCTGGTCCGCCCTGACCGGGTTCGGCAAATCGACGATGGCCGCCGCCGCCCGCAGGCTCGCCTGCGACCACCCGATCGACGGGCCAGCCTGGATTACCTGCACCAAGGAGGCCGAGGGCCGCATGGCAGCCACGTGGACACTCCTACCACCCGTCCTTGCCGGCGACCCGATGGCTGAGGAATCGGTGACGAGGCCCGCATCAGAAAGTACGCCTGTGGAAGTAGCCCGGACACAAGGGCGTAAGCCCGCCCCCCGACAGACCGTGAGCGACACTCCACCCTCTAGCGGCGTCCTAGGACGCTCTCGCCAGGAGCTGACCGATCTGCTCACGACCGAACTCAAGACCGCGGCTCACGACATCTGGACCCCGCGCGGAGGCCTCGGACACGCCTGCCACCGGACGTACGCCGCCGCACGAGGCGCGGCGGCCGTAACCACGTCGATCCTGTCCGACGAGACCGGCTACAGCCGGGCGACCATACGCAGACATCTCCGTACGTTGTGCGCGCACGGCCTGCTGGCCGCGACGGAGCCAAACTCCTACGGTCCCGGCCCCCTCAGTCTCGACCAGGCGGCAGCCAAGCTGGGAGTCAACGGCACCGGTGCGCGCAGACTCCGCAACTACATCATCGACCGCGAGCTCTACGCGTGGTGGATCGACGAGCAGCAGTGGCGGACGAGCCCGGGTAAGCACGGGCGGCGCTGCCTTCCTCGCCAGCACCCTGGCGGCCAGGGGGCGATCCCGGTACGTCAGAGGCCGCGCGCCACCTACGGTGCGTTTCCCACCCGTCGATCCAGAACCGGCCCCGGGCGGGCCGACTACGCCGAGGCGGCGAGGCGAGTGCGACAGCACTTCCCAGCGCGGCCCGACGATACGGAGGTCCGGGCCGGCCTGCACGTACCTGCTCCCGAACGGGAGTGGGCGCTCGCCGTGCCGCCAACGGCCACGCCGGCGTAACCGTTGGCGGCTCCGCCGGTGGTGTTCTCCACTCCGGGCGACACCGTCACCCTAGAGCCGCCGGTCACGCCCTCGCGGCGGCGGTCAACGGCAAGACGCCGCCAGGCCGGCGGGTCGGCGGCCTGGCGGCGATAACCCTGGTGCCATACGGCGCCGCACAGCAAGGGATGCACGGCGACTCCCACCGCGTGGCGGCGACGCCGGCAGCAGCGGGCCCGTAACGGCCGATGACCGGCACTGTGCTCCCGCCATGACTGAATCGGCAGTTGCCCCGAGCCTCGTGGTGATCCCGGCGGTCTTGGCCAGCCGACGCAGCAGCCGCCACACCGCGCCCCGATCCATCCGGCCTCCGGAGGCGGTGGCGACCAGCGGCCGGCGCGGCCGCACCCTCGGCGTCCGGGTCGGGAGCCGGTCGCCGGCGAGGTCCGGCCGGCCGGCGAGGTAGGCGTCCAGGCGGCGGGTGACTGGGGCCGGCAGCGCCACCAGGTGCGGCTTGTCGCCCTTGATGGTGACGCGCAGGATCCGGTGGCCGCCCGGCCGGTGGGTTAGGCGAGCAGGGCGTCGCGGGCGGCGAGTATCTCGGTGAGCACGATCTCGTAGTGCTCGGCGTAGCCGGTGGCGATCGCGATGGCCTCGATGACGCGGCGGGCGTAGGCGTGCCCGCCCACGGTGACGTTGTCGGCCAGGTCGACCGGCTCACCACAGGCGAGGCTGACCGCCAGGGCCAGCAGCCGCTTGTCGCCGCTGGCGAGCCGGTTCGCCGCCGCAGAGGTGGGCAGGGCCTTCCAGTCGCGCACGAACGCCGCGGTGGTCCGCAGCCCGTCCGGGCCAGGTACAACTGGTCGAAGGGGCGGCGGGCGCTCTCGAATGCGGCGGCGAGCTGGCCGAGCAGGGGCCGTGCGGCGCCGAGCTCCGCCGCACTCTGCTCGGCGAGGTCCTGGGTGCTGGTGGTGCTGCTGCTGGTGGCCAGGTGCGGGTCAGCGGCCAGGGTCCGCATTCGCCCGGCGAGCTGATCGAGCAACTGGGGCAGGCGGGTGCTCGCCATGCGCAGCGCCCCGAGGACATCCGCCATGGTTTGCGGGTCCGGCACCGCCTCGTCGGGACGGTCGATGGTGGCGTGGTTGAGGTAGCGAATCAGCTCCGCGACCTCGGTGGCGGCGGCCACGGTGTGGTCGCCGGTCCACTCGCCGTACGGATGCAGCTCGTCGACGATCGCGTCGGCGGAGCGGGGCTCAGACACGGTCGGTCCCTTCGGGTTGGTTGGTGGGCTGTTCAGGATGGTCCTTGGGTTGCTCAGATACCGAGTCGGTCGTAGATGCGCACCGCCATGAGCCGGGCGAGCCGGCCCCACGGGTCGCGGGTGATGCCGTCGGGGTTGGTCAGCTCGTTCAGCCGGTCGAGCAGCTCGGCGACGACGTGCCTGGAAGGGGTTGGCAGCGTCGTATCCGGCCGCGTGGATGTAGCGACCCGGATGACCGTAGTCCAGCGCCGGCGCATCAACGTCGCCCTGTCCCGTTCGCGATACGGCCTGGTCATCGTCGGCGACGCCCCGTTCTGCGAATCGACGCAAGGCCCGTTGAGCAAGGTGCTGACCCACATCCGGCGCAACGGCGCCACCTGCAAGATCGGAGACGCGAGCAATGGCTGACACCACCGTCATTGCGGCGCGCCGCTACAGCGACCTGCACCCCGGCTACCGGCTCGCCTACGCCGGCGAAGCCGCCGTGCCGGTGTCGCTGCTCACCCTCGACGTGCTGGCGCAGAAACGCAAGAGACTTCCCCTGGTGGACGAGTTCGTGCTGCGGCTGGCCGACCACGGCATCCACAAAACTGCCAACATGGCGGCCGTGCTCGGCATCGACGAGCCGATCGTCTCCGAAGCGGTCGCGCGCCAGTTGTCGGCCGAAGCCGTCGAGTACCGCCCGGACAGCCTTGGCCACCGCAGGGTTCTGCTCACCTACGGCGGCCGACGCGCGGTGCAGGAGCTGTCCACGGTTACGCCGCTGCGAACCGAACATCAGCGGGCGTTCGACCGGCTGCTGTGGAAGCCGATCCCGCACGGCCGACGCGACCTGGTCACCCGAGCCGACGCCGAGGCGCAGGGCATGCTGCTCCTGCCGGCCGCCCGCACCGCGGACGTGGTCAGCGCTGACGTGACACCACGACGGCTCAACCTGCTGCTCGACCAAGCCCAGCAGGACAACGGCCAGCCGCCGATCGAAGTCCTCAGCGTCGAGGCGATCACCCGCCAGCCGCGGCTCTACCTGCCCGCCGTGTTGCTGGTCTTCACCTCCGACACCGTCGACGACCAGCGCTTCAACCTCATCGTCGACGACATGCTCAGCGAGCCCCACGACAGCGCGCTGCACCAGGCAGGAGGCCTCGAACGGACCAAGATCCAGATAGCGCCGGCCGTCGGTGAACCGGACCTACCGGCGCCGCTGCGTGACCAGCGCACGCCCTACGAGGTGGTCTGCGACCTACAACGCCGGGCCGTCGCCCCGCCGCCAGCCGGCGACGGCACCCCCGCCACGGCCCTGCCGGGCACCGCGGCGCATGAAAGCGTCACCGCCCGTGCCGAACTGGACGCGCTGACCGTCCGCTGCGTGCCGCCGTTCGAGCACCGGGAACTGCTGACGGCCGCACTCGAGACCGCCCGGACCAGGTTCCTGCTGGCCGCGCCGATCGTGCGCGACGCCGTGGTCACCGGCGACTTCCTTGCCAAGCTGGAGATCATGCTGCGCCGATCAGGCCTGACCGCCCACATCGGCTACGGCCTCGGCCACGACCTCGCGCACAGCGACACCATCGCCCTCACCCGGCTACACGAACTCGCCCGCCGACACCCGCAACTCACGGTGGCCCACGTACCCGACCCGCAGCCGAACATCCTGATCTTCGACAACACGTGGGTGAACAGCGGCTTCGACTGGCTATCGTTCCGCGACCAGCCCACACACACCTACCGACCAGAGGAAGGCACACTCGTACGCGACAAAACGCACGTCGACGGCCAGCACACCCACTACGCCGAGCTGATTACCCGAGCCGACGCTGCCACCAGCCCCAAGCCATCTCGGGCCGGGAGTCGACGGCGAAGGAGGAGCTGACGGAGCCTCTGGCCGAGAAAGTCAGGAGCGCGGCGCCTGGTGCGGGAAGGCGCGAAGCCGCACCTAATGTGGGTGCCGCATCCGCCGCCGACGGACCAGGCGGCCATATTCCCCAGCCTGCGTGCTTCGCCCGCCCGCGTCCGCCACTGAATCATCCCTAGGTAGAAGCGGCGGGCACCGCCGAAAGGACCGCACCCAGTCAGAGTACCCAAGGTGGTTGGGATGCGTGATGCTGGATCGCGATGAGTGCTGACCGATCCCGAGAACCGGTGCGCCGGGCCCGCGCGGTGAAACGCGCCGATCTGCCGACCGGCCCGGCCCGGGACCTGCGCGACCTGTTGTACCGGCTGTATCTCCAGGCCGACAGGCCCAGGCTGGACGACCTCGCCAAGCGGATCGTGGACGACGATGAGCTGCCAGGTTCACCGCGGAGGGATTTGATCAGCAAGATCATTAGCGGGAACGGGTTGGCTGGGCAGCAGGACACGATCAGTGTGGGACTGGCGCTAGCCTATGCGAGCGGGCGCGTTGACAGTGCTGCGCTGGCCGACGAGATCCGGCGGCTTTGGATCGCCGCGCAGACACAGACACCGCCGGTGCAGTTGCTGCTGCGAGATCCAGACCAACGGGCGATCGAAGTTCAACGGCGCGCGTCGCAACAGGTGTTCGACGCTGGCCTTGTTGACGGCGTACCGAAGCTGGCAGGCACAGACATTAATCGCCTGTCGCTGAGGAGCGCGGTGGTCGCGGAGCTGGACCAGCCGGTCAAACGCCGTGTCACCCTCTTTGGCGCTGCCGGGTTTGGTAAGACCGTACTTGCCATCGGGTTGTGCCGTGATCAGTGGGTCCAGCAGCGCTTCGACCGGATCTATTGGTTCCACGTTGGACGCCAGCCAAGGCTCGTTACGTTGCTCGACGCGATCCATCGCGCCATCCTCGGAGGCCCCCTGGACAGGTCGGACATCTCGGCTGCGGTACACACGCTGCGTCACTCGAATGCCGGAAGACGGTGCCTCGTGGTGCTGGACGACGTCTGGGACGAGGAAACGCTGACCCAGCTGACCGACGCGCTATGCGCTGCGACCTTAATTGTCACGACCCGCTTTGCGCGAATTGTGCAAGACTCGGCTTGTGTTGAGGTTGGCGAGGCGACGCCTGGTGAGGCGGCGTCAATGCTGACGCCGACCGGTACGGCGCTGGACCTCGCCCAGCGCGACCTTATCGCTACCTTCGCCGCAGAGCTTGGCAATTGGCCGCTGCTGCTCAGTTTGGCCAGCGGCCGACTTGCGAGAAAGATTCGCGGTGGCATCCCGCTCACGAAGGCTATCGAGCAACTGCGGGTCCGCTATCGTGACCTTGGCCCCGCCGGCCTCCAGCAACTGGCCGGCAGCGACCTACTCGCAACTGCTATTGACATCAATCTTGAGGATCTTCACGAACAATTTCGGCATCGATTCTTCGAGCTAGGCATCTTCCCCGTAGGCCGCCCGATCGCAGCCGCCTCCGCAAGCGAGCTTTGGGGAAGCGACCCATATGCCACCGAAGACCTTCTTCTTGAGCTCGCCGATCGCTCAGTGTTGCGGTTCGAACTGCAATCTGGCGATGTAGTTCTCCACGACGCCGTCCACGATGCCATCCGGCGGAGGCTCCAGGACGCCAAGCAGGTGCACGATCGGCTACTCGGCGCATGGGACCTCGAGCGGCTTCCGAATCCGATTGCATGGCGCGACGTCGGTTATCATCTGCGAGCGGCTGGACGTTTTGACCGACTTATCGAGCTGCTCCAATCGGGCCCATGGCTTGAAAGGAAGCTAGCGGCGACCTCATTACCGCTTCTGCTTGACGACCTAGACGCGGCCGCCGACGTGGCCCCAACGATCGACGCCGTACGCCGCGCTGTGCGTCGATGCCTAACAGGGCTTACACAGAACCCTATGGAGTTGCGAGGCCAGCTGCATCTTCGTCTTACGCGCGAGCACGTCGAACGATTGGCATTTGACGGAACGCCGCCATCGGACACAGGTGGGCACTGGCTGCGGGCAATCCGGCCCCAGTCGGAGGGATCAACCGCGTTGCTAGCCTGCGTCATGTCACCGACCCCGCGTGGCGGCAGCTCAGCGGCGATTACCCCGGATGGCAAGGTCATCGTCGCCTGTTTCAGCGGGCAGGCAGTTGCCTTCTCGGTCGAGCGACCAGAGACACAGCATGTGCTGCTGTACGGCGACGTCTCCTGCGCGCGCCCACTGCCTGAGAATACCGACTGTCTACTTGCCGGGACCAGCGAGCTGATACGCGTCAGGATCGGCGATGCACGTCGCGTGTGGAGCGTTCCCCTTCAGTCGGATCGGTATGACGGGCCACAAACCATACTGATCGACGCCGGGATTGGCGTCGCATTTGTCCTCTGGCTCGAAGGGCGGATCGCGGCGCACGCGCTTTCCGACGGCAGGCATCTCGCAGAACTCCAGAGCGACGGGTGTCTGTCAGCCGCGATCGATACGTCTTCGCGAACAATCGTCACATCAAACATCTTGACTGCTTGTCTTATTCGATACGAGGCAGGCGACCCGATGCGGCTGTGGCCCGACGGAACGGTCGGCGACGTGCGCGCTGTCGGCGGGCAAGGGCCGTTCTTGTTAGAGCGCGATGACGGGTTGCATATAGGTGCATTCAACGATTCCATGCTCGTCGAGACGCCGCACGACGGTCCAGCGCTGGCGACATCGCTTAACGGAGGGCTGCTAGTTGCTGGTGGCACTGACGGCATTCTCCGGGGCTGGGATGTGGTGTCACATGATCGACTCTTCGCGATCCGTGCCCAATCCTGCGAGACCCAGTCGGTAGATATCGACGAGGCTGGAGAGACGATCGTAACCGCGGATATGGCAGGTATTGTGAGGGTCTGGAGCGCATCGCAGCTTCGAAGCGAGCACATGGACGAATCTGACTCGGCCGGTTTTGCGATGTTGGCGGGCGTTGATGATGGCACGATCATCGGTCGCCAAGGAGGCGCGCTAGTGAAACTCGATCCAGTGACTTGGGTCGCACAGCCGCTCTTCTCCGGCTGGCATCAAGCGCTCTTCTCCGGCTGGCATCAAGTGACTGCACCCATGCCCGACGGCTCGTTGTACGCGCTTCGGCGGAACGAAAAGTCACGGCACGATGCGCAGATCGTGCACATCGACGCGGCTGCGACAGTCGCGGACGTTGCAGGCGTGCCCGGCGCCGGCAAGGGAGTCGGACTGCTTGTCGGGTGCGGTGACATTGCCGTTGTTGATACCGGCGATGCCCGGGAAGCGCACGTCGTCGCCATTCGCGACGGTGTGGTCTATTCGCAACTCCGGGTGACGCCGTTCCTGGGTCTGCTGGACTCGACTCGCTATTCTCCGGATGCAATTCTCGTGCTCCAGCGAAAGGCAGTTCTTGTATGTGACAAGCAGGATCTTACACGTGGCCTGGTAATTAGGCACGAGGAAGTGGTTGTGTCGGCGACTCTCATTGAGACGCTCGGGCTTGTTGCTGTCGGTGACCACACCGGAATCACTCTGTACGACATGGTCACAGGCGAACGCTCCGCCCGTACAGACCCAACACAGCAGAGGGATGTAGAGGCGCTCCTTTGGTGCTCGGCAATCGAGACACTCGTAGTGGGGGACCGAGGCGGTGTAGTTTCGACATGGAGCGCTACCCCCAGCTCACTGACGTGGACGTCATCGCTGACGCTGGACGGCCAAATCACCAAAATCGAATCGTTGGGTGGCGCCAGGATCGCAGTCGCCGGCTGGTTTCCAAACGTGCTTGTGCTGGACGTGGAACGCTGCTAACGCCGGATTGTTCGTCTCGGCATTGAGGTGTCGGACGAGTAGCCCTCCCTGTCACGCTGATGTGAGACAGCTGGACAGTGGCCCTGTACTGCGCTAACACGCTGCCACGGGTTGCCGATCGGGTCCACAGCAATCGGCAACCCAACAGGCCAGGCCAAACTGGGATAGAAGCAGGAAACGCCAATTCCGGTACGGTCCCCGGCCATGGAGTCTCACAGGTACGGCAAGGTCATCCGGCTTTCTCCCGCCGACTTGGTCACATGTCGCCCGCACGGCCACACCCGTTCAGTCGAAGACCTCGCGAGCGAACCGGCGATCGTCGAGATCGACGGCTGGCGGCACTGGAGGTGGCCGTGTGGAGAAGACGGCGAGTTCATCAGGCCGATCTTCGAGACGACCACGCGGGGAGAAGCCACCCACCAGTTCGACTAACGGGCGGACGACGGCGGCCCGGCCGGGTGCGATCTGTCAGCAGCGCAGCGCGTCTGTCAGCGCGACGGCCTGGTCGTCGACGAGGACCAGGCCGTCGCCGCGGCCACTCCAGCCCGGGGTCAGACCGCCGTCGTCTTCGTCCAGTCGGTCAGGTCGCCTGGTAGCGGCCCTGCGGTGTGCTGCCCGGTCAGGTCGTCGCGGTGCCGCTCCTTGGCGCAGATCGCCCGGCGCAGGTGGTGTCGTGTGTGGATTGAGGTTGCCGGCGCGGTCTAGGCTTTGACTCTCGGCATTCCTGTCGGCACGGTTTGTGATCTTGGGGGTGGGGTTGTCCAGTCGTGGGATTGCGTGGGGTGCCGGTGTCGGGGTGGTGTTGGCGGCCGGGAACAGTGCGGTGATCAACCAGTTCGATGCCGGTTGGCCGTGGTGGGTCACTGCCGCGGTGCTCACGGTGGCGGGTGCGGTGCTGGCGGGATGGATCGCCGGGCGGTCCGCCGAATCGGGTGGTGTGCCGCAGCGGGTCGATCGTGGTGCGGTTGTCGCCGGCGGAAGCATCGGCGGCACGGTCACCACCGACGGTTCGGCGGCGGCCGGGACTGCCGTGCCGCCTGGGCGGGGGTCCTGGGCTGGTCCGGGTGCGGTGGTGGCGGGGCGGGACATCACGCACACGGCGGACATCGACACCACCGGCAACCGGGGTGGCGCCGGCCCGGCGGGTCCGTAGCCGATGCCCCGATGGGTAGGGCCCGGCGCGGTGACCACCGGCGGGGACATCAGCGGCACGGTGAACACCGGGCCGACGTACGTGCAGGTGGTCGCGGGCCGGTTCGACCGGGTTCATGACGCGGTCTTCGACCCGGCGCCGTTGGCCGAGCAGCTCGACCTGGCCCGCTTCCAGGGCCGGGCGGATCTGATCGCCCGTATCGATGAGCGGATCGCCGTCCAAGATCGCGGGTACGTCGTCGTGCGTGGTGAGGCGGGGGTTGGCAAGAGTGCCCTGGCGGCGCATCTGGTGTGGACCAGGCCGTGCGTGCACCACTTCACCAGGCTCGGGGGCGGAGCACGAAATCCGGTCGAGGCGCGCAGGAGCCTGGCGGCGCAACTGATCGGCGGCTGGGGGCTGGCGGACCGGTTCACGCCCGGCGACGTGTTCCCGGCCGCCGCGGAGCGGCCGGAGTGGCTGGCCAAGGTCATCCGAGCCGCTGCGGCCGCCCGTGACGCACAGAACCCGAACGGCCCGCGCCTGCCGCTGGTGCTGGTCGTCGACGGCCTCGACGAAGCCGAACCAGACCCACCCGACATGGGCACCGGAATCCCGCTCGGCCTGCCCACCCCGGACGACCTGCCGGCGGGGGTCTACGTCGTGGCGACCAGCCAATACGGCCTTCCACTGGCCGCCCTGCAGGATCGGCTGCGGGTCGGCTGGTCACAGATCGACGTCGAAGGCAGCGACAACCTGGCCGACATGGCCGCATACCTGCGCGCCGCCATCACCGGCCCGCACCCGGACGCCGCACTGACCCGGGCGCTCGCCGACCACCATGTTCCCGCCGGGGCGTTCACCGCGACGTTGATGGACCGCTGCCGTGGGGTCTGGATCTACCTGCGGTACGTCCTCGACGAGATCCGCGCCGGACTGCGGGCACCGGACGACGTCGCCTGCCTGCCCGACCGGTTGCGCGGCTACTACGAACTCCAGATCCAGCAGCGGTGGGCGACACACCCAGACTGGGAGTCCCTCCACCTACCCACACTCGCCATCCTCGCCGCGCTCGGTCGGCCAGCGACCAGCGCTGACCTAGCTACCATCCTCGACAGGCCAACCAGCGTCGACCGGATCGCGGACTGGCTCGACGGCCCTGCCCGTGCCTTCCTCGACGCCACCCCCACGGGGCCGGGCCGGATCCGCCACTACCAGGTCCGACACCAGAGCCTTCGAGACCTGTTCACCACCCCGCCGAGCACCGACGACGGTGGGGAGCCGATCGGCGGGGCTGGCCTCGCCCACCGGCTGCGTACGGCATGGACCACCGCCCACCAGCAGATCACCGCCTGGCTTACCCCACCTGCCAGCGGAGGCGGGGACTGGACCAGCATCGACGACTACACCCGCCTGCAGTTGCCCGCCCACGCCGCCGCTGGCGGCGTCCTCGACCCGCTCATGATCGATCCCGGCTTCCTGATGACCTGCCTACCCTGGCAAGTCCTGCGGTACCGCCACATCCTCACCGCCCCCGGCGCCCGCAGGGCCGCCGCCACCCTGGAGGGCGCGGCGACCACTGACTGGAACATCTGGACCAACACCGAACGCGCCTGGTGGCTACACATCTGGGCCCGCAAAACACGAACCAACGACCTCGCCAACACGCTCATCACCGCCTACCCCGACTGGCCCTGGCATGTCCACACCGCCATCTGGAACGGCAACACCCACCGCACGCTCATCGGCCACACACCCGTGACCGCGTTGGCGGTGCTGCCCCGACCCGTCGGACACCACTACATCATCACCGGCAGCCGCGACGACCTGACCGTGCAGATCTGGGACCCAGACACCGGCATCCAACTCGCCGAACTCGCCGGCCACGTAAACGCGGTGGCGGTGCTGCCCCGACCCGACGGGCGCCACCACATCATCACCGACCACTGGGACAAGACCGTGCGGGTGTGGGATCCATACACCGGCCTCCAACGCGCCGAACTCGCCGGCCACACCGGCCTCGTGACCGCGGTGGCGGTACTGCCCCGACCAGACAGGCGCCACCACATCGTTACAGGCAGCAATGACGGGACGGTACGGGTGTGGGACCCGGACACCGGCCTCCAACGCGCCGAACTCGCCGGCCACGTAAACGCGGTGGCGGTGCTGCCCCGACCCGACGGGCGCCACCACATCATCACCGGCGGCTGGGACGGAACGGTACGGGTGTGGGACCCAAACACCGGCACCCAACTCGCCGAACTCACCGGCCATGCCAACCGCGTAAACGCGGTGGCGGTGCTGCCCCGACCCGACGGGCGCCACTACATCATCACCGGCGGCTCGGACGGGACGGTACGGATCTGGGACCCGGACACCGGCCTCCAACTCGCCAAGCTCGCCGGCCACACCGGCCTCGTGACCGCGGTGGCGGTACTGCCCCGACCAGACAGGCGCCACCACATCGTTACAGGCAGCAATGACGGGACGGTACGGGTGTGGGACCCGGACACCGGCACCCAACGCGCCGAACTCACTGGTCACCTCAGCGGGGTGACCGGGGTGGCGGTGCTGCCCCGCCCGGACCGTCACCACCACATCATCACCGGCAGCGCCGACGAGACCGTGCGAATCTGGGACCCAGACGCTGACACCCAACTCAGCGAACTCGCCGGCCACACCGACCCCGTGTCAGCGGTGGCGGTGCTGCCTCGCCCCGACGGGCGCCACCACATCATCACCGGCGGCTGGGACGGGACGGTACGGGTGTGGGACCCGGACACCGGCCTCCAACTCGCCAAGCTCGCCGGCCACACCGGCCTCGTGACCGCGGTGGCGGTACTGCCCCGACCAGACAGGCGCCACCACATCGTTACAGGCAGCAATGACGGGACGGTACGGGTGTGGGACCCGGACACCGGCACCCAACGCGCCGAACTCGCCGGCCACACCGGCCTCGTGACCGCGGTGGCGGTACTGCCCCGACCAGACAGGCGCCACCACATCGTTACAGGCAGCATTGACGGGACGGTACGGGTGTGGGACCCGGACACCGGCACCCAACGCGCCGAACTCACTGGTCACCTCAGCGGGGTGACCGGGGTGGCGGTGCTGCCTCGCCCGGACCGTCACCACCACATCATCACCGGCAGCGCCGACGGGACCGTGCGAATCTGGGACCCAGACGCTGACACCCAACTCAGCGAACTCGCCGGCCACACCGCCCGCGTGACCGCGGTGGCGGTGCTGCCCCGACCAGACAGGCGCCACCACATCGTTACAGGCAGCAATGACGGGACGGTACGGGTGTGGGACCCGGACACCGGCACCCAACGCGCCGAACTCGCCGGCCACACCGACCCAGTGACCGCGGTGGCGGTACTGCCCCGACCAGACAGGCGCCACCACATCATCACCGGCAGCAATGACGGAACGGCACGGATCTGGGACCCAGACGCCGGCACCCAACTCGCCGAACTCACCGGCCACCTCAGCGGGGTGACCGGGGTGGCGGTGCTGCCCCGACCAGACGGACGCCACCACATCATCACCGGCAGCGCCGACCAAACGACACTGGTGTGGATGCCAGCATTGGAGAGTGCTGCTCCATAGGGGTGGGTCGACCATCCAAGCGCGAACCCCCAACACAGGTTCCTCGTACCCCATGCCCCTATGCCGTCCAAGTGCCCCGCTACTCGCGGTCGCCGGTGATGTACTTCGCGATGCCCAGCATGAGGGGCAGCGCGATGGCGAAGCTGGTCCCGCTGGCGCCGGCAACCTCGATCGGGGCGGCGCCCAGCACCACGGCGCCGAGTCCAGCCATGAGGGCAATGAAGAGAGCGGCAAGGAGCATGATCGCTACCCACTGCGGGCGGTTGGAGACGGGCCGGTCCGGTGTGGTCATGGTGGTGTGCTCCGGAGTCGTTGGACGGTTGGCGTTGGCGGGGTTCATCGGTCTTCGCCGAGCGTGGCGAGCAACTGGTCGTAGCGGGTGTCCGCAGTGTCGGCACGGGCCTGGGCGGCGGCGGTGGCGGCGTACGCCTTGGCGAGTTCGCGCTCGAGGCGGCTGAGCGCTTCGCGGTCGGTTTCTGCGGCCTCAACGGCTCTCGTTCGCTCGTCGGCGAGCTGCTTGGCCCGTTCGCGTGCGTCGGTGAGCTGAGCGATCAGGGTGGCGACGGTGGCGTCTGCCCGGTCGGCGCGGTCGTTGGCCGCCGCAGCGGTGGCCGTCAGGTGCTGGCGTTCCGTGTGGGCGGCCTGAAGTTCGGCGCGCGCCCGGTCGAGGTGCTGGCGAAGTTCGGCGAGTTCGTGCCTGGCTTCGGCGAGGTGAACGTCGATGGAGGCCCTGCGGGCTTCGGCGTCGTTGAGTCGGTGTACCGCGGCCTCGCGTTCGGCGTGGGCATTCTCGGCGCGGGCGATGGCGGCGCCGTGCTCGCGTTCGATGACGGCGAGCCGGTCAACGGCGTCGCGGACCCGGGCGTCGGCGTCGGTGCGCACCCGGGCTGCTTCCCGCTCGGCGGCCTTGACCGCAGCCCGGGCCTCGGCGACGTGCTCATCGGCGATCATCTGAGCGCGGCCGGAGATGGCCGCGCGGTGGTTGGCGGCCTCGGCCTCGGCGATCGCGTCGGCCATCCTCCGTTCGGCATCGCTGATGCGGGCCAGCGCGCCCTCGCGGACGGCGTCGAGGGTCCGGAACAGTTCGCTCAGTTGGTCGGCCAGCGGGCGTGTCGCCGCGATCACCAGGTCCGCGGTGGCCGCGTACTCAGCCAGTGGGGCGTCCATTCCGGCCGCGCGCACGCCGTCGCGCTCGGCCGCCGCCATCTGCTTGCAGGTCTTGCCCTCGGGCCAGCGCCGGTCGTTGCAGTACTCCGGCGGGCGGCCGTGCCCGATGTAGACGAGCGGCCGGCGGCACTTGCTGTATCCGCACTGCCGGGTGCCGCCCGGGTTCCTGTTGTCTGCTGCCGGCGGTCCGGCCTGTTCGACGGGCTGCTCTGCCATGCGAAGGACTATAAGGCATCGTTTCATCAAAACTCTGATTGGTTTTGGCGTTTTGAAAAGTCGAAACTCTGGACGATGAGCGCCATAGGATAATTACTGTTATCCTATGGCGGTGACCGTGCCGCCGCCCCTCCCGCCCATCCCGCTCGCCGCCATGACCGATCCCGGGGCGGACTGGCTCCTGGCCCAGCTGCGCGACGTGCTCGACCTCACCGGTCGGGCCACGCTGCGCCGCCTCGACCCGGCCTTCTGGCAGCCGCGGCCCGGCTCGGTGTTCGCCGCTGAGCTGGCCAACACCGAGGTCGACGTGCACGGGGCACCCTGGGGGCCGCAGGAGCCGACGATGGTCTTCGAGATGGCCCAGCTCAGCCTGGTCGCGGTAGAGGACTTCCTGACCGCCATCCGCAAACTCCTGGAGCCGCCGTTCCCGCCGTACGTGCCCAAGTACGGGGCGGCGGCGCTGTGCCGCTCCGTCCTGGAGAGCGCCGCCAACGCCTTCTGGCTGACCGACCCGCAGCTCACCGTCCGCCAGCGCGTCGCCCGCACCTACCTGGTGCTGTGGGACGAACACAACACCGCCGTCAAGAACGCCACCAAGGCCCTCGCCGCCAAAGCCCTCACCGCGCAGGAGGTGGCCACCGCGCGGGCCGACCGCGACGCGCTGCTGACCCGCATCGACGACCTGGGCCTGGGCTATACCAAGAAGCCGCGCACCGTCGGCGGTGAGGCCCTGCCGACCAAGACCGAGAAGGTGACGGCGCTGCTGGCCGGCGAGGTCCGGGCCGTCCACGACGTCGTCTACTCGCTGTACTCCGGTTTCGCGCACGGCGACATGACCAGCATCCTGGCCAGCCGCCTCGGCACCGGCTGGACCATCACCCCGCGCCAACTGACCCAGGACGTCGAGATGGCAGTCGCGGCCGTCGGCATCCTGCAGGAGCGGCTCTGCCTCGGCGGCATGGGCAGCAGCCCCCGGGAGGCCGCCAACTGGTTCTGGCAACACAACGCCGGCCGCCGGCTGCGGGCCGTCCGTGACCGGCTGGCCTGACGCCCCGCTGCATACCCACACTCGACCACCCACCTTGTCCGATCGACCCAAGAGGAGGCACGACGGTGTCAGGTGACCGCGCCCGGAAGGTACGCCAGTTCGCCCGCGCGCTGGAGCAGCAGTTCGGTGGCCAGGTCGACGCCGACTACGACACCGGCCCGAAGTGGCGGCTCGACTGGGTAAACGGTCCCAGCGAACCGGCCGTCCGCACGCTGGCCGACGCCGCGGATCTGGCCGGGGCCGACCTGCGCTTCTACCGGCGGTATTCGAGCAAGGCGATCGCGGTCACGGCGATCCGGATGAAGACCGCGGGAAAGCTGGACCGCTACGACGGCGGGCGCTACCCGCAGGAGATCGTCGAGTGGGAGGCCCGCGATCTCGACCACCCCGACCGGGGTGCTGACGCCCTGCAGGACACCATGGCCGAGCTGCTCATCGCCGCGGCCACGGCGAAGGCCCAGACGGCCCGGGCCGAGTGGGCGGCGGCGCGGCCGCAACGGTGGACGCCCGGCGACGGCAGGCCGATGCCGCTGGACGCGACGGAAACTGCAGTCGACCTGGTCCGCACCCGGGGCGTCGGCTGGCTCGTCGAGCAGGCCATCACCGACGGGGCGACGGTGGCGCCGTTGGTGCTGCTGTCCGCCCGATACGCCATCACCACCGGGGCCGACCACGCGGTGGCGTGGCGCGATCGCGGCGAGCCCATGCCGTTGCACGCCGCCGTGGCCGCTGCCCTCGCCGACCCCGAGCTGACCGAGCCGGCAGCGGTGGCGCTACTCGCGGTGCTGCCCGACCTGCGCGCCGAGTGGGCCCGCACCGAAGCCGCCATCACCGCGGCCGCGCGTCGGGCCGGGCTGCCCGAGCCGGCCCCGCGCTGAGCGAAGGAGGGACACCGTGGGGTACGTCATCATCCGGCCGGCGGCCGACGCCGACGAGTACGTCATCTGGTGCACGAGCTCCGAGCGGCCGGTCGCGGTCGGCGACCGCGTCGAGATCGCTGCCGACGCCGTGGCGATCGAGGGAGACCACGACATCGACGCGCGGCTCGACCACGTCGACCTGCACGGCTCGTCGATGATCCCTTACCCCTTCGGCTGGTGGGACCACGGCGGCTTCATCTTCCAGCAGCGCGGCACGCTGCCACGCAGCCGGCTCGCCGAGGCGGCCCACCTACTCGACGCCGGGCGCGACTCGGAGGTGTGGAGCCTGCTGGAACCGCTTGACGACCAGCCGGATTCCGCGACCTGACGCCAACCACCAACCGGGACCCACGAGCCGGGCGCCCGAGCGCCGCAAACGACACTCCCGACCACAACCAGGAGAGGCAAGCACGATGACCAACCCGAACAGCGCCGACGCCCCGACGCCCCTGCCGCTGAACCTGAGTCTGCGCCGCACGCTGGACGCCCGACTGACCGAGCTCGACGAGCACGTCGCCGACGGCGACGTCGACCTCGCGGCCCGGAGCCTGGAGATGCTCGCCACGACCGCCGCGCGCATCGCCCGGCAGATCCGCGGCGACGCCGCACCCGCCCCGGCCCAGCAGCCCACCGACCACGGCCCGGACGCGGATGTCGTCACCATCGACGAGGTCCGCACCCTGGCCCAGGGCCTGCTCGACATCGCCGAACTCGCGATGCCCGACACCTACTTCACCAGCGACTCGCGGTGCCAGCTCGCCCGGGCGGTCCTCGCCCGCGCCGTCCCGGCCGCGCAGCAGGGGTGACGATGGCCCCGCCTCCGACGGGCGGTCCGCTGCCAGGGCTCAGCCCCGGCTGGGCGACCGCCACAGGGCTGGCCGACCTGGGGGAGCTCACCGCCCGCTGGCTCACCGGCGAGTACGCGGAGACGCCGCTGCACGGCGGGCCGCCCGACCCGGAGACCGCACTACTGATCCCGGTGCTGGCCGCCGCGAACCGGGCCGGCTACGTCACCGACTTCTCCCAGCCCGGCGAGGACCTGGGCGACGGCGACCGGCAGCGGGCCGCGGTCGGCGGCTACTGCGACGATGCCACCTGTGATCGGCTCGCCGGCGTCGTCGCCGGCACCGACCTGGTGCTGCTGCACGAACAGGGCGACAGCGGCATCCGTGTGCCGGTCACGCTCGACAGCGGTACCGCCTGCACCTGGATCGGCGGCGTACCCGCCCCCGAGGACATCTGGTACACCGTCACCCTGACGACCGCCGCCCTGGACGCCCTGCGCGACAGCTGGTACGTCACCATCGTCGACCCAGCCTGGGGCCGCAACGACCGACTGTGGCCGCTCCTGGCCAACGCACTCGGCCTCACCGTTCCGGGAGGAGCCGGCGGTGGCCGGCGCTGACCGGGCCCAGCGCGTGTGCGCCGGCATACCGGTCGCCCTCGCGGTCGGCGCGGCCCAAGCCGACCAGCACACTTTTACCCAACCGGCCGACACGGTCGGTGCCCGGCTCCGCACATGGATCCGCACCCGAATCCCGACCAGAAAGAACCCGAACCGATGACCGACCTGAACATCGAGGCTCCCGACCTCACCCCGACCGAAGGCAAACTCGCCCAGGCGTACGTCGAGACGATGGACTTCGTCTCCCGCTGCGCCCAGGCCCTCGAAGACGGCGACTGGGACTACCTGGCGGACAAGGCCTGCCAGCTGCGCAACGCGGCGAACGCCCTGGAGGCGGCCGCCGACGTCGCCAAGGCCGCCACCCCCACCCCGCGCACGGCCGCGGTGCTCTCCGCCGTCACCAACCGTGGCAGCACGTACCGCGCCGTCGAGGTGCTGCACCCCGGCCCGTTCCGCACCGCCCGATGAAAGGGGAGCACGTGAGCACGACATCCGACCTGCGCACCGAGCCACCGGGCTTGCCCGCCGACGTCGCGGCACGGGTCCGCACGCTGGCCGACCAGCTGCACGACGCGGTGCGCGACGAGATGCTGCGCAAGGACCCGACACCCGAGGTACTGGCGCTGTGGCAGGCCGCCAAGATGATCAACGCTGCTGCCGGTGGTCTGGACGACCACGTCGAGCCGGAGACGAGCGTGCACACCTCGCGCTGGGTGGAGGTGGCCTTCAACGCCTCGGACATCGCCGACACCGCCCTGCGGATCGCTGGTTCCCGCATGAGCCTCCCCGACGCTGCCGCGCACGTCGAACGTGCGGACGTCGATGCGCTGGACGTGCCGTTCAACGCGGCGACCGCGTTCTCCGCCACGGTCGAGCTGACCCCGGCCCACGACGGCGAGGAGTACGCCCCGCCGGTGACCGTGGCGGTCGCCGGGGACCCCGAGCGCACGCTCACCGTGGCCGACGGCGCCAGCCCGCGCCCGTACACGGCGGGGCAGTTGTTGCGGGTCGCGCACCACCTGGACCGTCTCGGCGCCGCCCTCGGCGACGTCGTCATCGCCTCGATCGACAAGCCCGCCACCTGACCTCGTGGGGTCGGGACCACTGGTATCGGCCCCGACCTCGCTTGATCATTCCACGTGGAGGAACCGCACGATGACCGACAACGAGGGCACGACCGATCCCGGGCCGGTGCCCGATCTATCGACCTACCCGGTGAGCCTGCGTGCCGGCGACGCCGCCGGGCTGGACGGTGCGATGAGTCGCGGCGATTCCGAGCCCGGCGGCCGGCACGGGCCGGCAGACCCGTCCCTGGTGCACCTGGTCGCCGGTCTGCTCGGGGCGGGTCGGCGGGTACGCGCGGCCTGCTCCTGCGGGCACACGACGACTGCCCGCGCCGACGACGCCCGGGCGATCGCCGCGTTGCGGGCCGAGCACGAGCTCACCGCGCCGGTCTGCGTCCTGTGCGGACACGACTACACCGGCCAGTCCTGGCAGCAGCTGCGCGACGTCGTCCTGCGAATCTTTACCACCCCGACCACCGGCGAGCAGTTCCTCGCCTGTCGGGACATGCCGCAGTCCTGCCGCGACGGCGCCGCCCAGCGGCAGATGCACCTCGATCGTGCCGCTCTGGAGGGCCTCAGGCTGCCCGTGCCCGCCCCGCAACTGCGGGTCATACCCGGCGGTGGGCAGTGACCGAGGTCCTGCCCACTGACCACGGCTCGGGGCCCGGTGACGGCCTCGGCGCCGACGCCGGGGAGATCGCCGCCTGGGTGGCGAGTCTGCCTGGCCTGCCACCCGACGACGGGGACCGCTACGGCATCCGACGACTCACCGCCGCATGGGCGCTCGAGGCGCGACGGGGGTCCGTGCACACGGCTGTCGGGTACGGCCGCGACCTCTCCACCTACCTCCGCTGGTGTCAGCAGGAACGACTGGATCCGCTCACCGCCCGGCCTACCGATGTGGGCCAGTACCGGGTGTGGCGGGAGCTCGGCTACGCCGGACGCCCTGCCAAGCCCGCCACGGTCGCGCGTGCCCTGGCCGCTGTGTCCAGCTGGTACACCTACCTCGTCGTCAACACCGACGGCGCCGTGGTCCGCAACCCCGTCGCCGGCACGAAACGGCCCAAGGCCCCCCGCAAGTCTCCGACCGCCGGGCTGACCCTGGACGAGGTGGACCTACTTCTCGCCCAGGCCGATGCCGAGGTCGCCGCCCGCGCCGAAGCCGCCACGACCCAGCCCACCCCGTACTACCGGACCCGGCACCTGGCGGCACTGCGTGACAGGGCACTGCTGCGGATGCTCGCCGACCTCGGAATCCGTATCAACGAGGCGCTCGCCCGCAACATCAGCGACCTGAGCCACAACGCGGCGCACCGCACGCTACGAATCGTGGTCAAGGGCGGCGACGTGCAGGAACGTGCTCTGCCCAGGCACACCCTCGACGCGCTCCGCGACTACCTCTCCGCCCGCGCCGCGGCAACCGGCATCGACCCCGGCAAACTCACCGGGCCGATCTTTGCCACCACCGGCATGAGCGGCGAGGGCCGACTCGCCGAGGCCAACGTCTTCACCCTGATCCGCCGACTTGCCAACGCGGCCGGCATCCCCTCGGCCGCCCGGCTGTCTGCCCACTCTCTGCGCCACGCCTTCGCCACCGATTCCCGTGCAGTCGGGGTGCCGCTGGAAGACGTGCAAGACGCTATGCACCACGCCGACCCGCGCACCACCCGCCGCTACGACCGCGACCGGCACAGCCTTGACCGCGATCCCGCCTACGTGCTCGCCGCCCTCCGGGCATCCCAGCGGCCGGGGCAACACCGGATCCGACCGCAGGGCGGCGAACCCGCCTACGTGCTCGCCGCCCTCCGGGCATCCCAGCGATCGGGGCCAACCCCGGCGGACGAAGCAGGCGGCCAACGCCGGACCGGACCGTCTCCTGCGTCGTACCGTGACGGTCATGAATGAGATGTCTGAGGAGCAGGGCCAGGTCCGGGACCTGCGGCTGCTGCGCGAGCATGCTGGTGCCCGGATCCGCAGCGTCGACGACCACATGTTCACCGTCGAGCGCTCCTCGTTTCGGCTGCAGCTGTTCACCGGTCCGGGGCTGCGGCCGGTCGCGGTGGCCACCCAGACCGATCGGGAAGGCGCCGGGCTGGCGAAACGGGCGGAGCGGTTCATCGAGGCCGTCTGGGCACGCCTCTGCCCGGCCGAGGAGCAGCCGCCGATCTTCATCGCGCATCAGCTGATGTTCGACAAAGACCTCGGGCTCTCCCACTACGGGTTCACGCGGTCGGTGGCGAGGTCGACGCGACCCGTGGTGACGGCTACGTCGAGCCGGAGCCACCCGACGAGCCGCAGATGCGGTACGTGGTCGCCGCGGTCGGGCTTCCACGGCCGGACCTGGAGGGCGAGCCGCCGTGCGTGCCGGCCGGCACGCCGTGGTGGCGGCGCCTGGCCCGCCAGGTGGTGCCGCGCCGCGCCGGCCGGGACTGCTGCTGGTACCACCGCGTGGACTGGGCTTCGGCATCCGCGCGGCGATCACCGCGCTCGAGCAGGCCGAGGCCGAAACCGGCGCGTACGACCCCGACGCCGATCCGCAGCTCGAGCGGATGACGGCCGCAGTGCGGGCGCTGCGTGCCGCAGGCCTGGGCGACGCGACGTTCCGAGCGGCCAAGTCGCTGTTCCAGGACCCGATCCAGCCGGAGACCTCCGGAGTGCCCAGGGTCGTCCTGTAACCCGGCGAGGTAGTTGGACAACGTCTTGCGAGTCCGTAACTGCTCTGCCCTGTCGGTGGTCCGCAGTACAGCGAGTCGGGCGTCAACGTAGGACGCGACCGCGCCAGCGGGCGTGCTGGCCAGGCCGCGGAAAGTCGGGCGTCAACGTAGGACGCGACCGCGCCAGCGGGCGTGCTGGCCAGGCCGCGGAAGTCGCCGCGCACGTGGATGCCTTGCTCTGGTGCCCTCGATAAGGGGCAGCACTAGGTGAAATAGCACTTCGAGCGCTTCACGCCTCAAACGACATCCAAACGGGCGATATCGGCCGCGAGGTGGGTACGTTCCCCTCTGCACATCTGAGGGGAGGGCACTCATGCGCGATGTACGCGGTGAGCACGACTGGGGCTGAGCAGGACATACCCTGCCAGCGAATATCCGAATACCGCTCATGGTCACGGTATCCTGACGCAACGCAGCCACCCGAGAGGTGGCTCGCGGTGTGGGGGTGACGGTGACTGACCACAGGGCCGATCGGTGGCTGATGCCGCTGGTCGGCCTCGTGGTGTCGGCCGCTGCGGTGGTGGTGGCCTGGGCGCTGGTGCGGGCCCCCTGGTCTCCGGGCTCGGCGCTGCTGCACGTTGCGTTCGCGGGGGCGATGATCGCGGTCGCGGCGGGGTGCACGGTGACCGTGGCCCGCAGGCAGCAGCAGGTATCCGCGACCTCGGCCGCCGTGGTCTTGGCGGTGGCGGTGCTGCCCGCGCCGTGGGTGGTCCTGACCACCGCTGTCGGAATCTCGGCGGCGAAGTCTCTGCGGCAGCGCGACCTGCGCAAAATCTTGTTTAACGTCGGCAAGGACACCGTTGCGGCTGCGGCCGGCGCCGGGATGGCGTGGTGGCTGGGCTGGCGCCCCGGACTGGACACGATGGAGGTGGACCCGGGGGCGTGGCCCCGACTACTGCTGGCACTGGTCGCCGCGGCCGCCGCCTACGCCGTGGTGGAGGAAGCGCTGGTCGCGCCCGTCGTGGCGCTGGCCACCGGCCGCCGCTGGTGGCAGGTCACCGCAGCCGACGCCGACCTGCGGACCGGGCTGCGGCTGGTCGACCTGGTGCTCGGCGTCGGCGCGGTCATCCTGGTCGACCTCGACGGCCGGCTGCTGGCCGCGCTGCCGCCGACCGTGCTGGCCGTCCACAGTGGGTACGCCTGGCGGATCCGGGCCCGCGAGGATCGGCTGGCCTGGCGGCGGTTGTCCGACGCCGTCGCGGAGCTGGCCGGCGGCGACGCCGCCCGGGTCGCCACGGTCGGCGCCGTACGCGGCGCCGAACTGTTCGGCGCCGCCGCGGCCGAAGTGGACTATCCGACGCCCGCCGGCGCCCGGCGGATCCGCGCCACCGGTGGGCAGATCTCCTACCAGGGGCCCGCGACCGGGCCGGCGCTGGATGGGGTGGAATTGCGCCTGTCCGGCGGGCTCACACCGGCCTGGCTGCGCCTGCGCTGCCGGGCAACGGCGACCCTGACCGGCCGGGACCGGGACCTGCTCGCCGCCTACGGTCGCGCGCTGGGCTGTGCACTGGTCGCCGCCGGCCGCGTCGACCAGCTCGGCCGGCTCGCCTACACCGACGCGCTGACCGGGCTGGCGAACCGGCGGCGGCTCGTCGACGTCCTCGCCGAGCTGGTCGCCGACGACGCCCGCCGGCGGCGGGTCGTGGTCGGCCTGGTCGACCTTGATGGGTTCAAGCAGGTCAACGACACCCACGGCCACGACGTCGGCGACCAGGTCATCACCGCCTGCGCGGGCCGACTACTGGCGGCCGTGCCCGAAGCTGTGGTGGTCGCCCGGCTCGGCGGCGACGAGTTCGCCGTGGTCTTGGTCGACGTCGACGACGGGCTCGACACGGTGGCCCGCGCGGTGCTTGCCGCGCTGGCCGCGCCACTGGCCGTGGCCGGCGTCTCGGTCACGATCGGCGCAAGTCTGGGCTGGGCGGCAGGAGTCGACCACTGCACGCTCGACGAGCTGATGCGCGCCGCCGACGCCGCGATGTACCGCGCGAAGGGCACAGGTGGCGGCGCTGCCTATACCTTGGACCTCACCAGCCGTCGCAGCGGGCCAACGGACTAGATCCGGGCGCGAAGAAGTGCTGGAACACGGCGAGGCAGGGCTGTGCGAATCGCGGCCGGGCATGCGACGCAACGGGACCTGGCGAGGCGGGTCGGCCAACCTGGAACAGGTGTTTCTGGCTGGCGATGCCGGGTTCGAGCGCATCCCGATCGCGGTCATCGTCACGGCCGACGTGGGACGGGACGGGCAAGCCAACCGCGACCACCCGACCGCCTGGATCCAGTCGAGCCGCCACGGTGCGTAGATGCCCCGGGCACTGCAGCCCGGACCTCGACGGGGCGAGCGGCCTGTACTCTGCCCGCCTACCAGTGCCTCGGCCTGACCGGGGCGGGGCTGGCTGCGCCGCGCCGCGTCGCCGAGCATCGGTGCATGTCCTGGCACCCCCTTGGCCAGCACACGCCCGGCGGCTCGACTGTTCTGGTCAGCCGTCAGGGCCGGGTGACCGCGACTACCAGCCCGCGACCTCTGCCGCACGTCACCGCTCGTACGCGTCCTTATCCCTCAACCTGCTTTCAACTGACGCATGCCTCGGAGTGGAACGTGGGTAAAACTGGGCAATAGGCGGAGGCCGGCAGGGGTGGCTTCGACCTTGGCGTCAGGGTAGACCCGTAGGACATCTGCAAGGTTGGCTTTGAACAGTTCGCGGAACTTCGCCCTGCCCCTGGCATCGCTGGCGCTGTTGGTGCCGAACTGGACCATCAGCATCTCCCATGGCACGACAGTCGGCCGCCGGAGCCACGAATACCGCCACGTCAACCAGGCGTAGATGTCGACGCGCATAGGCGAGCCTCCCTTAGCACGCAGTGCGGCCAGCGCGCGCATGTTCAGAGGTACTGGGTGTTCGACAACCTGGTTGAAGAAATCAGTCGAGAGTTGGATGGTCGACGGGAACAGCGGATCCTGACCGTTACCGTTTGAGTCCTCCCAGAAGAGGTTCCAGGCAAGGGCGACAGTCATCTGTCCACCCCGGTCACGGTGTGCTCCGTCAGAGATCTCAACACTGAGTCGCGATTTGAGGAGCCGTTCCATCTGGTCGCGCATCCGTGTGATGGTGCCGGTCCTGCCACCGGTCACCTGGAGACCGAGGTCGCGCATGAAGGTGCTCAGCGATGAGCCGAGTACGAGCTGAGGAGAGCGCGTCTTTACTGCCTGGCTGGACATCCAGATCAGCAGTAACCGCGGCAACAGGCCAAACGGGTAGATCGGTTGGTACGTGCCCGGCGCGACCAGTCGCTTGCCGGGGTCGACGTGCAGGGTGACGTTTCCGTTGTGCCGGGTCCAGACGGGGATGGCGCCGGGATCCTTGTACGGAAGGTTGGTCTGGGTTAGGAGATGGGTGAGGAACCCGATCTCCTGCTCCTCTTCGGTCGCAGCTTCCGCCACCAATGCGGCGAGCTTGTGAGGGTCCGCTTTGGCTCTGGGCATGCCGGCATCCTGCACTGGCCCGTGAGGCTTAACCAGCTACAGCCTCGGCGTGTCGCGTCGTATGCGGACTGAGCTGGGAAAACGTTACGCATATCTTGGGGGGTCGCTCTGGCGCACCAACACCGAGGCAGCACCCCGTACGCATATCTTGGGGAGGCAAGTCGGACGTGGTGAACGCCCTTGCCAGCTCGCTGACGGGCATGGGCTCGGCGATGCGGCCTGGCGAGCGTGTCCTTCCTGGACCGCTTACGTCGCGCTCGGGAGGGAGAGGCCGTCGCGCATATCTTGGGGTACGCCTCGCCATACGTTGTAGTCGAATCTCACTGAGGCGTGGGGGGAGTGGGACACCTGGTCATGTTGGGAGAGCCGCGACCCCGCTTCTGTAACGCATATCTAGGAGATGCTGTGGACAACGAAGCGCCGTCCACGCATATCTAGGGGGCAGGAAGATCGACGCCGCGCGGCCCGCATATCTTGGGGATGATTCCTCGCCTGATTCGCCCTGGTTAGTCCTATAAGTCCGCTTCGACGCGAACGCTGTGGGCTTCAGTGGTAGGGGCCGGTGTTTGCCGGAGCTGTTACGCAGCCCCCGTCGGACAGCTCGCGACAGGGGAGCAGCACGCATAAGTGAGGGATCGTGCCCACTGCTGTGGAGCAGGACTCGGTTTTCCACGCATATCTTGGTGACGTCGGCATGTTCCGCACCCAAGAACCTGTGGACAAGCGAAGCGTCCACGCATATCTTGGCGGCCGAGTTGTCCAGGTAGCGAGCTTGGGGTTCCGCATATCTTGGGGGAGAGCACGCATATCTTGTCACGACGATCTTGCATCGTCGCAGGTCAGCCAGCACTTTTCGCCTGTGCCTTTAGCTCTTGCCTTTAGCTGTTTTTCTTCCTTTAGTCGCCGTCTCCTCCTTGTGGATAAGGCAGCTGGTTGGCCGCTTCTGGGCCCACTGTCCACCGGACGACGGTGGCCGCCGTGCCGTTCCTGGCAGAGCTCGCCCGGCACGCCCCGCAGATCCGGGACGACTTCACCTGGATGCTCGGCATGCTCGCCGATCCACGCCACGCCTACGGCGAGGAGTTCCCGGCGGTACAGGCGGCCGTGGCCGCCCAGGTGGACCTGTTGCTGCCGCTGCTGAACGACGCCGACCAGCGGGTACGTGAAGCGGCCGCGTACGCCGCCGCGCGCGCGGGTGCGGCCGCCGGGCCGCTGTGGCGACGGTGGAAGGTCGAGAGCGATCCGGCGGTTTCGGCGTCGCTCGCGCTCGCCCTCGGTCACGTCGATGGCCCGGCCGCCAGCCCGGTGCTGGCCGACGCCGCCGTCAACGGCCCGCCCGCGGTCCGGGTCGCCGCCACGGTCGCGCTGCTACGTGCCGGGCTCGCCTGGCCCAACGGCACCGTCACCGCCGTGGTCGACGCGATCGACGACGGCGCCACCGTCATTCACGGCTGGGCCGGGCCGGAGGCTGCTACGACGAACTCGTCGTAGCCCCAGACAACGAGGTGGCCGCGGACGTACTCGGACACATGCTGCGGGCCCGGGACCCCGGTACGCGGCGCGCCGGCATCTGGGCGATGGGGCGACGGTGCGAGACCCGACGCTCCGCACCCGCGCTGTTCGTGCCGCTGTTCGTGCCGGCGATCGACGACCCGGACCCCGACGTACGCGGAGAGGCCATCGGCGCGCTCCGCCGGGCGGGCGCGGTCACCGGCCGGTTCGCGGACATGCTCGCCGCCGTCGCGGCCCGCTATCCGCAGGTGGCCGGCGAGCAGGGCTTCACCGACGAGTACCGGGCAGTCGAAACCCCGCTGCTGCTCGCCGACCCGCGCTGGATCGAGCCGGTGTGCGCCGCGGCCGCCGCCGGGCACCAACCAGACCTGTCCACCGAGGCCCGGTTCAGTCCCACGGTGCTGGCGGAGATCCGCAGCAGACTGGCCGCCGACCCGACCCGGGCAGACGTCCTCGCCAGCGTCGTAGCGCAGTGGGGTACCGACGCCGCGGCCGCCGTACCGGACCTGATCGCCGCGATCCCGCACACCGGGCCGCAGGTCGCCCGGGCACTACTGGAACTCGGCCACGACGAGCCCACCGCCGTGCCGTACCTGCGGGCAGAGACGGCGCGGACAGGTGACCCGCCGGCGGCGCTCGCCGTCTGGCGGATTACCGGCGATGCGCAGCCACTCCTCGACACACTGCGATCCACCCTGTCGTGGAGGCGGCAGGCCCCGCCCTGGGAGATGTCCGGTCTCGGCGACGTCGGCGACGGCCTACTCACCGGCACCGCCGCCCGAACCCACCCCGAACGCCAGGTCCAGCTCCTCGCCGCCCGCATCGTGGCCGCCGTCGACGGACCGGCGGCGGTACTGCCGACCGTGTCCGCCGTCCTCGCTGGCGGAGACACATCGGCGCACCTGGCGGCGACCCTGATAGCCGAACTCGCGCAAGCCAACCCGGCGGCGGTGGCCACCCTCGAACCACAACTACGTCAGCAGCTCGACGACCGCTGGAACCGGATCGCGGCGGCCCGGGCACTGGCTCGCCTCGGCGTACAGACGGCCGAACTGGCCCGGCCACTGGTCGACGGCATCGCCGACTACCGCGGCCGGTACGCCGTCACGGCCATCATCGAACTACGCGCAGTCGAGACCAACCCGGCACTGGAGGAACTCGTCGCCGACGACCGACGCTTCAACACCATCAGCTTCGGCGCGCGAGTCGTATCACGCGGACACTCCGGAGCTGCCCGAGCTGTGGCATCTGTTGGCTGCATTGCCCAACCGCTTGCGATACAGAACGTGACTGTCCGCCTTGGCGGCGCCGTCGCATGCTGCCGCACTACCTGCGGGTTCACTGCTTGCCCCGCTCCAGGCTGGCGCTCTGCGTAGTCAAGAGAGCAGCGGTCCATGCCTTTACCTACCGGGTGTACACGATATCGTTGACATGTGACTACATGGCGGCAAGAGGACGGTGGTCTCCCGATCGCTGACTCGCGTAAGCAGCGAAGAAGTACCGCGTACGAGGCGGCGGACGCCATTGCTGAGCGACGGTACCGACACGCTGACCCTGCTGATCTAGCCCGTTTTGGCGAAGGCTTGTTGGGCATCGTCAGTCACGTTGCCAACTATCGCCGCCTTCCTGCATCCGTTGTTCAGGCTGATGTTCGTGACGCGATCCGAATCATCGACCACCTCCAGGAGGTCTTCGACTCGGCCACGCTAGGGGTGATCGAAGCTGGCCGAGAGGCGGGGATGACGTGGGAACAAATCGCTGCCGCCCGGGGGTCGACGAACCGCCAAGCGGGACTGAACTGGTACCGACGCTTACAGAACGCCGTACGTGGGACGGGCACGAAGGACGACACCAAGCTGTACGCGGAACAGCGATGGCGCAAGGCGCAGAAGAGTTGGTGTGACACCAACAGCCGTAGGGTCGCCGCAATCCTCGTACGCCTGCACAAGCAAGTCCGCTCCTTCGACGTGGATACTCGTGATGCGCTCGCCGAACTCGTCATGAGACTCCCGCTGCCCGGTGAGTCGGTCTCGCCAGCGTTCGTGGCGGAGCTTGCAGGGGTGCTTCGGGATGCGGCCTTTGATGGAGCGCGCAGCCACCCCGAGACGCTGGAGACTCTGGAAGAGGCGCGGGGGCTACTTGCAACGCAACCTTCCTATACCGCTGACTGAACCCGGGGGATCCTTGGCCGCGCTAACGACCTGTGCCTAGTAGCGCGGGCTGAGCACCGACTCGGGTGGCCGTTCTTCACCAGGTGATCATGCGGTCGGAGACAAGTTCGGGGACCGCGCTCATGGTCTCGGGTAGAAGCTCGCGAAATCCGGTGAAGCGCTGCAGCTGGCGCCACCACTTCAGTTCGGCGAATAGCGTGTTCGACCGGAATCCGTGCGACGCTGCGTCCGTGGCCTGCTGCGCAACCCGCGCAACGGCTTCGTCGGCGATCTGGAGCTGTGGGATCGAGACGGCGAGTTGATCGCATCGCGGCTCAGTCGATAACTATCCTTATCCATTAGTCTGGCAGCGTCTCAACAAATAACATCGGCGCGGCCGGTGCCGTATTCCGCCGGAGACTCAGCGGATGAGAAGGAGACGCCTGTAAGCGACGCTTCGTCCAACGGCCCTGGCACCGCCACCACGGCGCCACTGACCACCTGCGGTGCCGTCGGCAAAACCACCACCAGTGTCCGCCTGCCCGTGATCTTTTTGGATACGGATTCGGACCCGGCCGGACAGTTCAAAGCCGTCGCGATCGATCCTGAGGCAGTGCGCCGCGCCGTCGAGCGCGCCAGCAGCGAGTACGACGCGGTCATCGTCGACGTGCCCCGACCTCTACGGCCCCGACATTGGCCGGGATGACGGATAGGACGACGTCGAACCGCTGAACCTCACCGACACACCCGGCACCCGGACAAACTGACCCTCTACTGGCCCCACCCCAAACCCCGGCTATCAGCCGCGCTCAACGAGGCGCGGCTGCCCCATATCCGGCACCGACTCCAAGATCAAACCTTTGGGTGCTAGGACAACCGACGACGTGTTCATCGTCCCCGCCCCGATCATCGCTGCCCTCGACGAACAGGACGCGTTCGAGGCCCGGCTCCCGTACCCCGGCGACGCTCGCGCCGTCCCGGCCGGCGTCACGTGGCGGGTCGTCGAGCGAATCATCGCCACCGCCCTCGAGGCTCAGTCCGCCGACCTCGCCGCGGCCGAACACGGACCGGCGATGGTCGTGTACGTCCTCGCCGCCGAGGTCGGCCCGCCCGTCGCGAGGGCCTGGTGCCCGCCAACCACCTGCCCTCGCCCTCGGGTGGCGGAGGCGGCGTCACCTCCCTCCGTCGCCGGGCTCTCCGGCGCCGCCGATGGTGTCGCGTCGCTCGACCCCGGCGCCCGGGTGCCGGTCCAGTAGCGGCCCGCCGGCTCCTCGGAGGGCGTCATCGCCACCGGGGAACCACGGCTGCACTCCAACCACGATCGGTGCCGCCCCGCCGACCACCTGCACCCGTATTTCCACACCGACCTGGGCGGCCGGCCGGGCAGTGTTGCAGGTCTCGATGAACCCGTCGGCCGGCGCCGCCGCGGATGCGCGACCCTCGATACACGGCCCGGAAAACTCTGGCCGGGCACTGACGTCCGGCGCCTCGCCCGGTTTCCGTCGGAAACTCTGGCCGGGCACTGACGTCCGGCGCCTCGCCCGGTTTCCGTCGGAAACTCTGGCCGGGCACTGACGTCCGGCGCCTCGCCCGGTTTCCGTC
>NZ_JBFAKM010000030.1:56666-96848 GCF_040655695.1 Polymorphospora sp. NPDC050346
CGGAAACTCTGGCCGGGCACTGACGTCCGGCGAAAGTAGGGCCGGGAGTGGCTACTGAAGCCCTCGTCTGGCCTCTCTACCTGTTTTGAGGGCTCTGGCCGTCGGCCCGCGTGGCCTCCTCGGCCTGTCAAACCTCTCGGAGTAGTCTGCCGGTGCCAGGACAGCTTCAAGCCAGCGTCGACCGTGACCGGAAGAGCTATGTGGATAGGGAGGACTAGTGGCGTCATCGCGGCGTGCTAGGGGTGCAACCGGCGGGGTTAGCCAGCTCCGAGGGCGAGTCGCAAACAACGCCGCGGCAGCCAGCGGCGTTGGGAGTGACCTGATTGCGCAAGCTGCCGGATCAGCCAAGATGGCCGAGCTGCTCGCCGAACAGAGAGAGCAAGAGTCTCCGGTGGTAGAGGAAGTCGCGCAGTCAAAGGAGGCAGAGGCTGCCCTGCCGGGTCCGCGGACCGCCGCTGACCCCACCGCTCCGCTAGCCGATCCCGAGTCCATTCTCGTTGATATCGACACGGTTGCAGGTCATCCAGCGAATCCTCGCGAGCAGCTCGGCGACCTCAGCGAGTTGGGGGCTGCCATCCAGGAAGTTGGGCTGTTGGAGCCCATCGTCGTGGCCTCTGCCACAGCCTTCCTCGCTGCACACCCCGAATACACGGAGCAGATCGCCGCCGCGGAATGGGTTGTGCTGGCAGGCCACCGAAGAACTGCTGCGATCCGTGAGCACACCAATCTGAAGAAGGTCCGGGCCACCCGGGCAGACCGGCTCGCTAACACCGACGTTGACGATCTGATCACTCTCGCAATCGAGAATCTGCATCGCCTCGACTTCAGTCCGATCGAAGAGGGAACCCTGTTCCAAGCGATGCTCGATCGTGGCCTGCAGCAGTATGAGATTGTTGAGCGGGTCAAGAAGTCAAAGGGGCATGTCAGTAGGCGGCTCAAGATACTGAACCTCGTACCAGAGCTCAAGGCCGTGCTCTCGTCGGGCCGGCTGCGCCTAGAGGATGCACTGCTCTATGCGGATAAGGACCCCGAGACTCAACGAGCCGCTTGGGCGTACGTCGATCTCAACACGGCTGGAGGGATGGGACCGGCCGAGGCCATGGCCCTGCATAGCCAACATGCGGAACGTCGACAGCGGACGGAGGAGGCACAGGCTAAGGCTGCGGAAGCCGGAGTCGATATCGTTGATCCGGAGGGTATGTGGGGCAGGCAGGCCGCCTCTCATCGCTTGGTTGACGACGAGGCGATCGAGGAAGCACGCCGAGGCGGTACGCTCGCTGCTGCTCTGGACAAGACCGGTGAGCTGTACTGGGTAACAACCTCCTCGGTCGAGCAGCCTGCCAACGCCCTCGATGACAGGGCAGAGGCAGAGCGGGCAGCCAAGGCCCGCGCAGAGGCGTGTCAGTCGATCGTCGCCCGCAGAGTCACGGTGGCGGAAGCGCTCCGCCGCCTTACGGATGCTGCGTTGGCGCCGATCGCGCTCGGTCCCGCTCATCGGCTTGCGTACGGTTGGCTTCGCTCTGCCGGTGTGGGCCCAGACATCGCCAATCCGGCCAAGTACATCGCGGAGGTCTACACCTCCACTGACACCGCCCTTCGGCAGCTTGTCGCCACTGCGACTGCGCTTGCTGTCGAAGAAGTCCTTACACGGGAGGCGAAGGAGTGGGGGCCGCGGCAGGTGGCCCACGTCCGGCGCCTGACCGTCGAAGCGACACCTGGGTACAGCCCCACTGCGTGGGAGATGGGGAAAATGGAACCCGGCACCATCGAGACAGACGAGGAGTAAGGCGCTGTCATGCCCGCAGTCGTCATAACGTTCAGTAACTGCACTGGTGGCTCGGCCAAAACGTCTACCGCCGCCGCTGTTTCTATCGAGTTCGCGAAGACGACAGGCAAGAGGATTCTCGTCGTCGACATCGACCCACAGCGAGACCTGTCGAAGTACTTTGGTTTCGACCAGCCCGAAGCGCTCGAGGGGCAGTCGAATGTTGTCGACGTCATCAAGGGGAACGCCCCGGCCAAGGCCGCTATCGTCAAGCCGGTCATAGACAACGAGTATCGCGGGGTCGACCTGCTCCTGGGGGCCGATCACGAGGGCGCGGCGCTGGAGCAGTGGATCGCTTCAAGTTCGCTGCCCGCGATGTACATGATCAAGGCACTACGGCCGATCATCAACGACTACGACGTGATCCTCATCGACGGCCCCGGTTCAATGGGGATCGTCGGGCAAGGCGCGGCAATGGCTGCAACCTACGTCGTTGCGGTGGCCGTTCCTTTGATGAAGGAGGTCCGCGGCGTCACAGAGTTGGAGAAGCACCTGATCCGACTGAACGATGACGTCCGGTCGGAAATCAACCTGCCCCCTCTGGAAGTCGACGGCATCGTGTTCGCGCGCTCCCCAGTTCGGGTTCCACGCCAAAGTCCCAACGCTGTGCGTACCGGCGGTACGCACTATCACGACATTATCGAGGCAACGACCGAAGCTTATCCGGATAAGCTCCTCCTGCCGTTCATTCGGACCTCGATCACCGTCCCTGACGCCTACTCGGCTGAGATGCCAATCAATGTCTTCGAGCCGGACGACAAGGCATCTCAGGACTACAGAGATCTGGCTGCAACGATGATCGAGCGTGGCTTTACGGCTCCGAAGACTCGATCCCTTGCCGCCTGACCTGGGTATCGGGGGCGCCCGAGACCCAGGGATGATCGAGTGCTTCGGCGCTACCGGCACGGACACCGTCTAGCCGTCGGCAGTGAAGGCGGGTACATGCTCTAGCGGCAGGCCACACCTGGGCCGGCGCGGTTCTTGCGTCGCCGATCCAGGTGTGGCCGAGCGCTTGGCTGACATGCGCCGCCTGCCGAAGACCCAACGCCACCAGTGTCGTTCGGTGTAGGGGTCCAAACAACGGAGCAGTGCTTCCGTCGCCTTACCGAGCGACTAGGGTTCATTGCGTCTGCGGCCGTACAGCCACTCGGTGTCCTCGAGGAAGCCAGCATGCTGAGCTTCCTCCCACTGCCTCATGCTGGAGTACCGGTCTCCGCAGTACCGCTCGTGGAGATGGGCGATGAACAGTTCGCGTTCGTCGTCGTTCGCCAGCCGCAAGCCTCGATCTCCAACGCCAGCCCGCAGGACGTACCCCCCGCTGGCGTCGGTCGTCATGACAGTCTCACCGGAATGCGGCGCCCTGCTGCTAGCAGCGAGGTAGGCAGAGAAGACGTAGCGGTAGTCAAACTCCGCGTGTTGCTCGCCGATCCAGTCGAGCCACCGTTCCACCTGTACCCAGGTCCAAGGATCCACTCGTCCTCCCCGCGTCGCTACGGCCCGGCGTGTCCTAAGCGGCCTCGCGTAGGAGCCGGATGTCGACTCCCGCCTTGCCGAGAGTCCGTTCGACGTCAGCGAGCGTCAACCAGTCGATGATGTTGTCGTCGTGGCAGATTCTGTACCAGCGGTGGTGGGCATTGCGAACTACTTCGACCCGCCACCGGCCGTCGTCAGAGCACATCGCGCCGTCGATGTGAACCGTGGACTGGGCGAAAGGGCCGTGCTGCGGCGGCCCGGTGCGCGCCTCGATCGGCTGGCGGTCTGGCCGCAGCCCGCGCCACGAAGGGTGACGAAGCCGCCCGCGGGTGGTCCAGGATCGGAACGTGACCTCGCCGACGAGGGTCGGGGCGACCCAGACGGCGCCGCGGGCGTCTTCGGTCGGGACGGCCGTCGCTGGCGTCGAACGTGCCAGTGGTGCAAGTCGCCGTGCCAGGTCGTGCAGCATGGCAGCGGTGAACCCTGTGCCTACCTGTCCAACGTAGCGAAGTTGGGGACCGTTGTGGCTTCCGAGCAGTAGGGAACCGATCGTGCCTGTCCGTCGACCACGTCCAGCGGTGTAGCCGACGATCACCACTTCCTGCGTACGAGCGACGGGACTCTTGATCCACTGCGAGGAGCGTCGACCTGGCTCGTATCGTGACGTGAGCCGCTTGGCGACGATGCCCTCCATTCCTGCGGCGTTCGCCGTCGCTAGGAGCAGGGCGGGGTCGACGTCGACGTAGGTGTCAGTGGTCCAGACCGCTTCGCCAGTCAGGGCGAGATCGTCGAGCAGCTCGCGGCGCTGCCCGTACGGCAACCTGGTCGTCGACGCCGAGTCGAGGAACAGCACGTCGAACACGACGTAGACCACCGGAACGGCGCTGATCAGCGCCGACTTCGGGGCACTGACGTTCATGCGTCGCTGTAGCCGCGAGAATGACGGCGCCCCTGACGGGGTGAGGGCCACGATCTCCCCATCGAGTACCGCACGACGGTTGCCGAGCAGCCGGCCCACCTCGGTAACCTCTGGATACGAACCGGTGCAGTCATGTTGACCGCGGCTGACCAGCCGCACCTGGCCGCCACCGGTGTAGGCAACCGCGCGGGCCCCGTCCCACTTGAACTCGACCGCCCATCCGATGTCGCCTGGTGGCGGACCGAGGGTCGGAAGCATGGGCAGGACGGCGGCGAAGGCGGCCGGGCCCCCGGTCGTCGCTGGTCGACCGGCCCCTGGGCCTGGCCCACATCGAACCGAGACCGGCCTTCCCACCTGCCGACGGTCAGTCGCTGACGAGGGCTCCACTCTTCAGTAATACGTCAGCATTTTGCCTGGTCAAGACATGTAGGCGGAGATCACGTAACTACAACAATGTGATCCGACCCGCCGCGCGAATAGCGGCTTCGGTGCCCCACCGCCGGCCCGGAAGTTTCTACGATGGGCAGGTGATCAACCCTGGTGAGCGTCCCGTCCCCGATGCGACCGTTGAGGAATCGAAGTCCACCATCATTGAGTTCGCCGAGGCCGTGGCCCGGCGAGGCGGCCACCTCGCCGGCGTACCCGTCCGCGATCCAGACGACGACGGCGGCGGCCGGTACGGCTATAGGCTGGCCGGCGCCAACGGTCAGACTGTCCGGATCCGCATTCCCGGCATACCGACGGCCCGCCTAGTCGGGCTGGCTGCAGAGGTGCCGTGTGTTTACGTTGAAGGTTGGGCGTGGTGGTGGCGGGATGCCGTCACTCAGGCTGCGGCCGCAACCATTGATCGCCGCATGGTGGGAGGCGGTTTCTCTCCGCAACCCGAGCAGCCTTCTGAACGCCTGCCGCTACGGTAAGGGCTTCAGCGAAGTGCAGCGCTGGTTGGCGACCGGAGAGCGATAGGCCGGATGCGTTCGCAGTGCCCCGAAGCTGTGGCGCCTGGGCGAGGTCCGGCCCCGGCCTAAGTAGCAGGCACGGAGCCGGAGTCCTTCGGTGGAGCGGTGGGTGGTGTCCTCGGCCGGAGGACACCGAGCGCCTGTCAAAGGCGCGACCACAGTAACAGTCACACCTTGCGAATTGTGGGTTTGTCTGTCAGCGTCGACGCTGGCGGCCTGACGTTGTCCTGCCAGCTCTGGGGTCGTGCGTAGACCACCTTCTGATGGCGGTCTCGCACGGGCGAACCTTGCCCTAAGGGGGGTCTCCGAGTGCGATCAAAGTGTCGCCGAAGCGCTTCACGAGTGTGGAGACCACGAGTCGACCTTTCGCGGCCGTTGCTAGTGACGGAGCGCCGATGACGCCGCTGTCGGTATATTCTCGCATTCCCAATGTCAACAGGTGTGGTCGATCTGAGATATGGTCTGATTCGCGCGAATGAGTACCGACGTTTTGAGGGAAGTAGTGTAGGAGGATCGACGTTTCAAGTTCGCCTGCATGCATGTCGTCATGAATGCTGCTTTCTATCCCTGCGACCGATCGTGCGGCTTCCCAGTCTTCGCGCGTTGGGAAAAGGGCCATTCTTGGAGAATGGGTATTGGCCTCCTGTGTGACATTTGAGAGTATATAGTTCCCGCCGTGTCCCGATATGATGGCGAGTTTGTCGATCCCGGATTCGTGTAGCGATTCAGAGATGTCGACTATGATCTGAGCGAGAGTTACAGCGCGGATGCTTACAGTGCCTGTCCATCCGACGTGCTCGTGTGAGCATGAGATTGTGATCGGCGGTAATGGCATGAGGGCGTATCTTTCTGCGATCTCTGCCGCAAGAATGGAGGCCACCATGGTATCTGTCGCCAATGGTAGGTGGTCCCCATGCTGTTCGTAACTGCCGACAGGGAGCAGTGCCACTCGGGCGCCCCGAGTCTCCTGCTCGGCAGATGTCGTCATCGGGAGTAGGTCCATGATCACATTCTCCGTGATCGCGCGGCGAAGCGGTAGGCAGCCTGGAACCTGTCGCTCTCGGGGCACGCAGGAAGCTCCCGTAGGGTGACGCTGAGCTGCCCTAATGTGCGCATTGCTCGTACCGACTCCACTGCTACAGCCGCCTCCAGAGTCGCAAGACCTTGGAGGCCCGCGTCCCGCGAGTTGCCGGTGGCGGCATAGGCGCAGGCAAGCCACGCCCTTCCCACGGCCTCGTCTTGGCGGTAATTCGTAGGCCAGGCTTCTAGGGTGTGCAGGAGAATGTCGATCGCGCGATCCGGCTCGCCCAGACGAAGTCGACAGAATCCTTCGTGCAGTTGAACGTAAGACCGAGTGCAGTGTTTTCCGATTGTGTCGGCGCTTTCGTCGTCGCCAAGTGCGTCGGCCTTGGCTACTAACTGATATGCGCGCTCGATTGCGCTGCGGCTCTGTAGGCTGTCGCGTACCAGCGAGTGGGCCTGGGCAAGCCGAATATGGCTCAGTGCGAGATCCCTGTCGCTGTTGTGGGGCATCAATCGTGCCTGGTTGGCCAGGTCGAGCGCCTCGCTCGAACTCATCCTATCGACGGCCTGCTGTGCCTTTCGCATCACTATGTACGCGGTCACGGAAGGCTTTCCGGCCTCGCTGGAAAGCGAATAGGACCGGTCGAGCCAGTACGTTGAGTCAGTACGGGCCCCGAGAGTTTCCGCCGTCCAGCTAGCAAACTCGGCCCACTTTGCCTCGACTGCGATGAGCTGCATTCGGGGCAATCTGGTTGCCTCGCTTCGGTACCGTCGAATCACTTCGAGTTCTCTGCATACCGCTTGATGGATCATCTGTGGGCCGAGGACGTTATGGGATGCGGCCAACAGTTGCAGAAGGTTATTCCAGTGAAGAGGAAGCATTGGATCGATGTCCGAGGACCGTACTGGGGGCTTTGGAAGTGCTTCAAGGGCGTATTGTGGGAAGTCGCTTGACTTCCGCGAACCTGAGGCAGTGTGTTCAGTCAAAGCACCGACGGCCGCAGCGCTAGATGGGGAGGCCGGCCAAGGCTGGAGAAGCATCTCTAGTGAATATCCGTACTTGCCCTCCATCGCCTGACGGGTGGCTGGCCGAACATTTACCGGCCGCGCGGCCCGGGTGAGGCGTCCGAGATGCCGGGCACTGATGTCGAGGTCTTCGGCTGCCTTCTCGAGAGTTTGATGGCTGCTTCGAATTAGGTGTCCAAGTAGGTTGTGGGGGCCTGAACCCGCATGTCTTGAAGCTGACCCTTCTGCTTCCTGAGGGCGAGATACGTTGCTCAATCCGAGCAGCGTGCGACCTGACCCGGGCATGTCCAGACCGTCGGCGATTCGGTGAATGACGTCGAGCGAACTTGGACGCAACCGTCCATTCAAGATCCTGCTGACAGCCGCCTGAGTCAGGCCACAGGCGGACCCAATCGCGTTCTGGCTAGCGTTGGTGTCCTCGATGATGAGCCGGAAGAGGCTTCCGAAGTCGGTCCTTTCTAGTGCGCTGGCAACCGAAGGACGGGACCAGAAGTTGGAGGATACCGGCGGCATGGCAGCACGACGAACGGTCACAGCAGCTCTCCCTGGCTGGGGACATGCGCGATGACCGCATTTATACCAGATATGTATATCAGTCAGCGCCCTGCTCGTGGACTGCGGAAAGCTGCGGTCAGGCCCGCAGGACAGGTGTTGGTAATCCTTGATCCACATACTCATATCGATCATGGTTCAGCTCGTCAACGCTAAATATGCAGGTCTGGCGGTAGCGGTGTACCTCAGTTCCGAAGGCTGCACTCTGTCCGGCAGATGGCCGGGCGAATGTCCTGGAAATGTCCCGTGAGCCCCGAGCAGGGTGATCGCAGGCGTCGAGACGCCGACAGCGGCCCCGGCCGGGCGTGGCGTCAGCCTCCGTCCGGCCGGGAGCATTTTCGCGGCGGATGAGGGAGATCGACGATGGCACACGCTTGTTCGAGGCCACCGGACCTTGTAGCGAGGGGTGGTTCCTGTGGCTGCCTCTGAGGGGTGGGACCACCGTCCCCCAGATGTGGACAAGGAGCATCCGAGCGCTGCACGTGTATACGACGTGCTGCTTGGTGGGTCGGCGAACTTCGAGGTTGATCGTGAGATGGCTGGCCGGATGCTGGCGGCCGAGCCGCAGGCTGAGCGATTTGCGCGGGCGAACCGGAGCTTCCTGCGTCGGGCGGTGCAGGGGTTGCTGGATGAGGGTATCGACCAGTACGTCGATCTTGGCTCGGGGCTGCCGACGGTGGGCAACGTGCACGAGATAGTGCACGCCGCGAACCCCGCCGGCCGAGTGGTGTATGTCGATGTGGACCCGGTTGCCGTCGGGTACAGCCGGTCCCTCCTGGCCGACGTGGATGACGTGGCGGTGGTCCAGGCGGACATCCGTGACGTGGAGGCGGTCCTCGTGGCTCCCGAGACCCGGCGGCTGATCGACTTTTCTCGGCCGGTCGGGGTCCTCGCGGTGGCGGTGCTGCACTTCATTGACGTCGACCCGGCCGGGATCCTCAACCGGTTCCGTGCCGTGGCGGCGGCGGGTAGCCACCTGGTGGTGTCGCACCTGACCACCCCGCTGCAGATGACGCGGGAGACGGTCGGGGTGGTGCAGCGGTATCGGGAGTCGACGGGGTCGCCGTTGACGTTCCGCACCCGCGATCAGGTGGCTGATCTGTTCGCGGGCTGGGAGTTGCTGCCTCCGGGGGTGGTGCCGGTCGACCAGTGGTCGCCGGAGCCGGAAGACCTTGAGGACTCTGCGGATTTGGGCCCGGTGCCGATCTGGGCGGGGATGGGGCGGCTGACGTCGCCTACGCGTGCGTGACACCTACATCTACGGGCCGCGCACGCGGCCCCGTGTGGATTCGAACCGATGGCTGGGGAGGCCGGAATGACTGTGCAATACGCCCTAAACAACGCCCGTGCGACGGGTAGTCCGATGTTGGGCTGTCTGTCGGAGATCCTGGACGAGGAGACGACGGGACTGCTGGGCGGGTTGCCGTTGGTGCCGACGGGCCGGTACTGGGTGCCGGCGGCCGGAAACGGTTCGGTGGCACGGTGGCTGGCACGGACGTTGGGTCCGACCGCGGAGGTGGTCGCCTCGGACATCGACCCCCGCCACATCCTGCAGGTTGACGGGCTACGGGTCGTGCAGCGTGACGACGTCGCGGACGGGCCGCTGCCCGGCGGCTGGGACGCCATTCCGATCCGGTTGTTCGCCGCGCACACGTCCGCCCGCCGCGATCTGATCCATCAGTACGCCGGTGCGTTGCGGCCGGGTGGGGTGCTGGTGGATCAGGAGTGGGGGCTGTGGAGTGGTTTCGTCCAGCACAGCCCCTACGCGGACGCGCACGACGTCTACCAGCACTACCAGGAGGCGTTGCGCGCAGTGTTCGACGCCCAAGGCAACGACGCGAACTGGTCGGTTGAGGCGGCCGAGGTGTTCGAGGCGGCCGGGCTGGTGGATGTGCGGACGACCGTCGCCACTCGCTCCTGGCCGGGTGGCAGCCCGGGGTGTCGGCTCCCGGTGGTCGTGGCGGCCGAGCTGCGCGAGCAACTGATCGACCACGGGGCGGATCCGGCGCTGTTGGACCGACTGCCGGAGATCATGCACGACTCGGAGACGGTCGTGATCGGTAACGCGACCTGGACCACGGTCGGGTTCGCGCCGGCGTAGCCGGCAGCACGCTTCCTTCCTCTCTTTCAAGGCCGACGGACGGCCCGGGTTGGGTCGTCCGGTGGTTCCTTGCACCCTTCACCTGCTCGTTTTGACCGATAAGGACGGATTCTCTGATGTGGAGACGGATAGCGGCGACGACCGCCGCTGTGGTGACGGTGGCCGGGGTGGCGGGCTGCGCCGACAGCCGCCCCGACGCCCAGCCGGGCGGCGTGGTGGAGGTGACGGTCCTGACCGGGTTCGGCAGCCAGCCGCAGGACGCCGCGCTGCTGATGGCCGACGCCAACGGCCACTTCGCCAAGGCGGGGCTGAAGGTCACCGTCCGGCCGGGGAAGGGCACCGGGGACAACATCGCCGTGATGCTCGGCGGTCAGGCCGACTTCGCGGTCGTCGACCTGACCGGCGCGATCATCCAGATCCCGAAGATTGAGCAGGGCGGGATTCGGGCTGTCGCGGCGATCTACCAGAGAAGCATCTCGACCATCACGACCCTGCCCGGTAGGGGGATCGACCGGCCCACCGATCTGGAGGGCAAGACCGTCGGCTTCCAGCCCGGCGGGGTCAACCACACCCTGTTCCCGGCGTACGCGGCGAAGGCCGGGATCGACCCTGCCAAGGTGCGCTGGCAGCAGATGCCGCCAGCGCAGATCCGGGGCAACCTCGCCTCCGGGAAGGTCGACGCGGTCACCGAGACCGTGATCGGCACCCCAGGCGTGCGGGCGCTCGCCCAGGCAGAGCCGATTGTGCTGCCGTACGGCGATGTCCTGTCCGACCTGTACGGCAACGTACTGATCACCTCCACCGACACGATCACCGCCGACCCGGACCTGGTCGCCCGGTTCCGTGACGCGGTGCTGCGCGGCCTGCACGACGCGATCAGCGATCCCGCCGCCGCCGCGGCGGTGTTCGTGGAGAAGAACTCGGGCTTCGAAGCCGGCCCGGCGGCCGAGGAGATCAGCCAGATGCAGGCATACGTCCGCGCCGGCGGGGTCGAGATCGGCACCCTCGACCCACACCGGGTGATGCAGAGCATCGCGCTACTCCAAGGCGTCGGCGCGGTCCCTGGCCAACTGCAACTGCGCCCCGAGGACATCGTCCACATCCCGTGCCCACCCGGCGTGGCCGCGGGTCGGACCTGCACCGTCTGACACGCCCCGTCCCCTGGTGGTGGGCCGGGCATGGACCCGAGACTGCCCGGCCCACCACCCCGGCCAGCAAGCGCGAAGGACTCGTGATGACCGTCCAGCCCACCCCGACCCGCCGCCCCACGACTGGTGATTTCGCCGCCGGCCTTGCGGACTACGCGCACCCGCGCCGCCCACAACACGGTCCAGCCCAAGGTGCCAGCCGACCGGCACGCACCGGAGCGAGCGCCGTGTCGCGCTAACCCCTGACAGCCCCTTGGGTCATCCACCACCAACGCCTGTTCCAGTGGATGCCCCAAGGGGGTGGCAGGACGCGGCCTGCCCTGCAACCGCCCCACCGCTTGCCGGTGGGCGCCCCCAAGCCCACCGGCAAGCACCATCAACCGCCGCACACAGACCAGACAGCCCCGCCACGCACCATCGGACACCAGCTTCCGTCACCCCTGCGCAGGGGTGACGGGAGGTCAGGGCCTGACACCGCTGGTCCCGCCGCGCCGAGGCTCCACGCGGCTTGGCTCGGCAGGGCAAGACACGGCAGGCCAGGGCCATTCAGGGAAGACCCCGGACTGCGGGCCAGATGTGCCCGCAGCCCGGGATCACCCCGCCGCATCGTCCGACCCATCCGCGGCAACGTTTCCGCTCTGCGGCTTGTGTTCCATCCGCCCTCCCCACCCACCGGAGCAGAACCCTCATGGATCAACCTCGCTGGCTGACCAACCCCGGCGACCCCGACCCCGGCGAACGGCGCAAGGCGCCGCCGCGCCGCTGGCCGGCGCTACCGCCCGAGCCGATTAAGGACGGGTTCGCGGTGCGCCGGGACTGGCCCGATGGCACCCACACCTACTTCGGGCTGAGCCGCACCTTCGAGCAGGCGCAGCACCGGCTCGCGCGCGATCATGACTATTGGCGGCTCGGCCCGCTGCAACCTGTCGCCTGGTCGGTCGTGGAGATCCCCCGCCAGCAGTTGGACGCGCACCACGGCCGGCCCGACTGTCGCGCGCTGGACTGTCCCGTCGGCGTCCCGGCCGAGGTACCGCCGGGTGGGCAGAAGCCCGCCTCGACACAACAGGAGCCTCCTGTGCCGGCGGCTGGCCGTCGCTGGTCGCTGCCTGCGCTGCTGCGGAGGCTGATCAATCGACGTCTCGAACGGTTCGTGGAGCACCTTCGTGCTGCGTGGCGGCCCCGGGCCCAAGTCGTATCGGTCGGTGGTCTGGCGGATCCGACGTCGCCGATGTCGGTGTCCACAGCCGCGCCGGCCATGGTGGGGCAGGTGACGGTTTGACTCAGTCCGCGTTGGCGCGCAAGACGATCGGCACGCTCGGACTGACCGGGGCTGGTATCTCGGCGTCGTCTCCGGTCACGGTCGTGGCGGGCGGGATCGTCGCCACCTACGCCAGCACCGGCGTCGCAGGCCTTCCCCTCGCAGTGGTGCTCCTCGGGGGCGCACTACTGCTGCTGACGGTCGGCTACCTCGCGCTGGCCGCCCGCACCGGTCAGGCCGCGACGTTCTACGGCGTCCTGGCCGACGGGCTGGGCCGGGCGGCGGGCGTGTCCGGTGCGTTCGTGGCCGTCGTCGCCTACTACGCCATCCAGATCAGCCTGTACGGCTTGTTCGGGGCGGTCGTCGCGGCCAGCGTCGGCGGCCTGTGGTGGGTGTGGGCCGCCGTGGCGTGGGCGGCGGTCGCGGTCGCCGGGATCCGGCAGATCACCGCCGGCACCCGGATCATCGCCACCGTCCTGGTCTGCCAACTCCTCATCCTGATCCTGCTGGTGGCCACGGCGGTGACCAACCCGGCCGGCGGGCAACTCGCGATGACCGGCTTCGACCCCTCGGCGCTGCTGGTCGACGGCTGGGGCGGCGTCCTGGCCCTCTCGATCGCCGCGTTCGTCGGCCTGGAGTCGCCGACCACGTACGCCGAGGAGGCCCGCACATCCCGCGCTATCGCGACCGCCGTGCGGTCAGGGATCGTGGCCGCCGCGATCGGGTACGCGCTGTGCGCGTGGGCGGTCGGCGTCGCCGTCGGCCCGGCCCAGCTCGGCGACCCGACCGCGATGAGCGGGCAGCCGTGGCAGATCCTCGCCGCCCGGTACGGGCCCATCCTGCCAGCGGTCGCCGGCCTGGTCCTGGCCGCCGGGATCGTCACCGCGATGATCGCCCTGCACGGAGTGGCCGCACGCTACGTCTTCGCGCTCGGCCGCGACCGGGTCCTGCCCGCGATCCTCGGCTCCACCACCACTGCCGGCGCACCCCTGGGCGGATCACTGGCCCAAACCTTCGTGGCCGCCGCGGTCATCGCCGGCACCGCCTGGATCAGCGCCGATCCGATGCTGCTGTTCGCCTGGCTGTCCAGCCTCGCCGCCGTCGCCATCGTGGCACTGCTGACCACCACCAGCCTCGCGGCGATCGTTCTCGGCCTGCGTGAACGACGCACCTCGCACGGCGTGTGGACGTACGGCATCGGTCCCGCCCTCGGGACGGTGGCGGGGGCCTGCCTGCTGGCCGTGATGGTCGGCAACCTGCACCTGCTACTCGGCATCGCCCCGCAATCGGCGCTGCGTCACGTCATCCCCGCCTGCGTCATCGCCGCCGCCGCGGCCGGGCTGGTCTGGGCCGCCATCCTGCGCGACCGCAAGCCGGCCGTCTACGAGGCGATCGGTGCCGGCCGACCCGACCCACTCACGGTCCCTGACCGGCGCCTGGCATCCCTGGAGCTGTAGACCCATGACACAGACGCGAGCCATGAGCGAGACACCGACCACCGAACTCCAGGCCCTGCGCGATCATCAGGCCCCTGTCACCGAACCGACGCCATCACAGTCCGGTCACAATGCGGCGCGGGCCGCCGAGAGCGCAGCCGCCGAACTACGTAACACGGTGGTGGACCGGTGGCGGAAGATGGCCGCCCTGCACGCCATGCACGCCCTCGACCGACGCCACCGCGACCCGATTAGCCCCAACGCACTCGCCTTTGCCTACCGCGAGCCGACCGGCCGCATCCGGATCGCATCCCGGCTGCTGTTGGCCGGCCCCGAGGCCGACGACCTCGCTCCGCTGCTGCACCGGCTGACCACGATCGTGACCCGCCACGGCGCCGGCTACGACCCACGCGTGGCCATGTCCAACCGCGCCGAACGCATGGACGCGAAGTCGGCCTGGCTCGGCCTGGCCGTGTCCACTCTGGACACCCCGGCGCGTGCGTGGGCCGCCACCGATGAGGTTCGCACCTCCCTGGAGGTCCCGGTGCGCGGCCTCGTCCGCCTGGCCGACGGCACCCGGATCCTGGTCGACCTCGCCGACAGCCGCCTCACTATCGCCGCCACGCACAACCTGGCCGTCGCCGGCCAGATCTACCGGCCCTGGCACTGGCGGCCGAACCTCACCCACGACCCCGACACCCGCCCCGTCTGGGAGGCCGTCGACCGGCTGCACGACACCATCCGCCGGAACCACCCATGACCACGATCCTACCCGCCCCTGATACCGCCGGCCGTGTCCCAATCGGCTACCCCGGCGCCACCGACACCGACTTCACCGACCTCGCACCGCTCATGGGCAGGAAGCTGCTCAACAACGTCGGAGACCCCTACATCGACGGCGCCAGCCCCGGCCACACCAAGGCCGCCGAGCGGCAGGTTGTCGAGATCATCGCCGACCTGTTCCGAGCCGGGGATGACCGGTGGGGCTACGTCACCACCGGCGCCACCGAAGGCAACCTCTGGGCCCTGCGGGAAGCCCGGCGGCGGTATCCGGACGGGCTCGTTATCCACACCACCGCCGCCCACTACTCGGTACCAAAAGCCGTCGACCTGCTCGCGATGCCGTCGGTTGTCGTGGCCGCCGACGACCGCGGCGAGATGGACTACACCGACCTACGTCGCAAGGTCACCCGACACCGCGACCGGCCCGTCATCATCGCCGCGACCGCCGGCACGACCATGACCGAAGCCGTCGACGACCTGCACCAGATCACCGCCGTGCTCGACGACATCGGCGTGACGGGACGGTACCTGCACGTCGACGCCGCACTCGCCGGGATACCCCTCGCCCTGCTCGAACCAGACCAGCGACCCGGCTTCGACCTCGCCGACGGCGCCGACAGCATCGTCGTCTCCGGCCACAAATTCCTCGGCACCCCGATGCCGTGTGGCGTCCTGGTCACCACGGCCGTAGCCCCGACCCAGGCACCCGTTTCCTACATCGGCAGCCCAGACACCACCATCACCGGCAGCCGCAACGGACACGCACCACTGATCCTGCGCTCCGCCCTGCAACGACACGGCCTGACCGGCCTACGAACCCGCGCCGACCAGGCACGGCAGCTCGCCGCCCACACCCTCACCCGCCTCACCGAGATCCGCTGGCCAGCCTGGCGCCACCGGCACGCCTTCACGGTCGTCCTCGACCGCCCACCACCACCAGCCGTCGCCGCCCGCTGGTCGATCCCGACCGAAAACGGTCGCAGCCACATCGTGTGCATGCCCGGCCTCACGCGTGCTGACCTCGACCGATTCGTCAACGACCTTCGCAACGCCACCCGCCGCCAGCGACGAGCCATACCCCGCCAGAGAACAACCGGGTACCGCACAGGAAAACCCTGACCGTGGTGCCCGCCAAGGGACGACCGGTTCCTCCGGCCCGCCGTCCCTTCCCCGCCCCCACCACCGCCAACCGGGGGCGGGGCCACCGTGCGCCGCAGCCAGGGGAGGGCAGCGGCGCACAGGCCGGCGGCGACCCGACGGGGCCGCCGCCGGCCACCCAACCTCTCGCACAGCACCGCCACCAGCACCACCCGCACCGACAACCGCACACCGAAGGACCACACCCATGGCCCGCCAACCCGACAACCCACCCCACCACCGGCGCGCGATCCAGATCACGGCCCTGACCACGGCCGCTGCACTCATCCTGACCACCACCACCGCCTGCGCCAACCAGAACGCCACCCCAGCCACCGACCCGACCAATGCCACACCAGCCACCACCACACACCCGGCACGGGCACCGGCGCCGACCACAGCGCGTGAACACCTACTCGCCCTCGCCGACAACGTCACCGCCGTACCCGCCGACGCCCATCCCGGCCCCTACACCCACACCCACATCCAGCTCTGGGCACGATCGACCCGGTCGGTCATACCGTTCGACATCCGCACCTGGCGGCATCCGGACGGCTCCGCGACCGTGCACGAGCGCCGCCTGCCCGACCGGCCAGGACTGACCGTCGTGCCGGACGGCTCGGACCGCGACGACCTGGCCGCCGCTCCGGTCAGGGTCGACACCCGCCCGGCCAGCCAGATCCCCGCCGCCGTAGCCGAGCCGATCGCCACCGATCCCGCCGGCCTGCTCCACCAACTACACACGATCTCGCCACGAGGCGGCCCCACCCGGCTCCTCACCGCCATCGGCGACCTCGCCCGCGACCACTACCTCAACCACCCACAGCGCGCCGCCGTACTACACGTACTGGCCGACATCCCCGGCATCGAGTACTGGCCCGCCGCGACCGACATCGCCGGCCGCACCGGCATCCGCGTCCAGGTCAGCGACAGCCACGGCACCACCGCACTGATCATCAACCCCGGCACCGGCGAACTCCTCGCACTGACCGAAACCGTCACCACCAACCCACCCGGCCTGTGGCAGTACCTGCTCATCGTGACCCGCGACCGCGTCGACCGAATCCCCGACTAGCCACACCACATCCCTGGGCCGCCCACCTACGACCAGCAGAGGCCAGCATGCCGACAGACCACACTCGATCCGCCGAGCCCCGGTCCGGCCAACCACTGATCGTCACCGATCGGCCGCTCCTGCTCGGCGACGGTCGCCTTGTCGCCCCACGACACATCGGCGGCGAATACAGCCTGTGCGAACTGCTGCACGGACCACGGACCAGCGAGCCGGCGACGACCCGTGACGGCCTCGACCACCGAACCCGGCGCCCCGCCGGCAGCCTCATCCCCGTCCCCAACACGGCCCTAGCCACCGCGACACCCGCCGGCCAGCGGAGCGGACATGAGACTGGCCTGTCCAGGATCAAGGTGATGCCCGAGTACGAGTCCTTTCCCCTGTGGCGTCAAAGTCCTGGTGGCGCTGTCAACCTCGACCCACTGAGTCTGCCCATCTCCCCTGAGCTGGCCCAAGGGCTCATCCGCTGGGCGACGGAGTACGACCGTACGTGGCGGCGCGACGACCCGGCAGCGTCTGGATTCCCCGACCCGGCAGCCGAGGAACGTTTCCACCTGGAAGGCGAAAGGCTGGCGAGCAGGCTCGCCACCGAACTGCACGGCACCTGCGCTGTCGAGTACACCGATGGCCTCGACCACCAAAGCCGCCGCGACCACACCGCCACGGGCTCAAGCAGCCCGTACCTGCTCGCCATGGCCGCCGCCGGCATCCCCGCCCCGCCGGCCACCGGCGCAGCATCAGATCCGCTCGTCCATCACCCACGCCCGGCATAGGCCACGCCAGTGCCGGACTCCCAGGCTCCCGACCCCGGTCGCTCCGCCCAATTCGCTGGCGATCGGTCCATGAGCGGCGTGACCGGTGTGACGGCTCGCCGACTCCATGGGAGGTCGGCGGCCGTCACCGTGGCCGGCGGCGGGTTTGAGAGGACCACATGCCGCCGGCCACACCCAACCCACCCATCTCTCACAGGAGCAGCGTCGTACCACACCTACATCCACCGAAAAGCCTGCGCGCGCGGTGGCTGGCCGAGCAGATGCGCAGCCTCCGCAAACAACGGCGCGTCACTCTCAAGACCGCCAGCCGACACCTCGGAGCCGACCACTCTGGCCTGGCCAGGCGAGAACGAGCGGAATGGCCGTTCCCCGCCGACACGGTGGCCTCACTGCTCGACATCTACCAGGTCACCGACGGCCGCCGTCGCGCCGCGCTGTTGCACCTCGCCAAGGACACACACCGACGTGACGCGTGGGATCGCGACGACATCCCCCCGAGCCTGGACCAGCAGGAGATCGCCGTGCCTTTCCCCGAGCGCCACCGGCCCACCGTCCGTAGCCAGTGGCTGGCCGAACAACTCCGACAACTACGTGTCGACCGCCGCCTGTCCCTGCAACAGGTCGGTAAGCAGCTCGGCGTCGACTGGAGCAGCCTGTGCCGGTTCGAACTCGGCGAACTCAAACTCAAGTACGACACCGTCACCGCACTGCTCGACCTCTACCACGTCTTCGACGACCGGCAACGAGACCTGCTGTGCTCCCTCGCCCTCGACGCCAGACACGGCGACCACTGGGACGTCGACTTCGGCGACGAACTCGCCTACCGCCCCTACGTCAACCTCGCCTGGCTCGAAACCCGCGCCACCTGCATCCGCTACTACGCCACTACCCGCATCCCCGACCTGCTCCAAACCCCCGAATACACCGCCCGCCTCATCCAAACCCAGATGGGCATCCGCCACCCCACCCCCGAACACCAGGCAGCCGTCACCGCCCACGCCGCCCGCCGCCACACGTTCCACGAGGGAAAGACCCGGCTGGCCGCCGTGATCACCGAAACCGCCCTACGAACCCAGGTCGGCGACAGCCACCTGATGGACCAGCAACTCGCCCACCTGCACGCACTCGCCAACCAGCCCCGCTACACCATCCGCCTCCTGCCTGACGGGGCCGAGACCGTCGCACGCTACGACACCCCGTTCACCGTCCTCGACATGCCCGACCCCTACCCACCCGTCGCCGTCACCCACAGCCTCGCCGGACGCCTCTACCTCGAACACCCCCGCAGCCTGCGCTTCACCGTCGCCCACGACCACCTCCACACCACCGCCCACGACCTCGTCCCTGACCCGGCCAGCCCACCCACCCAACTGAACGAGACCGCCAGCCGTGGCGCCACCGCAGCACTCCCGCGTACCAGCACCGCCCGCACACAGCGCAACCCGACAAGCCCTCAGGGCAACGACCCACGTCACACCTCGACTACCGGCACCGGCCCAGGGGGGAACTGATGAGCCAGTCCTTCAGGACTGTTGGCGGCATGGCGTTGTGGACTACGTCGAACTCGATGGCAGCCCTGTTCGCCGGGACAGCGCAGGCCCTCGCCCAGATCACGGCCACCCCGTCCGGTATCGCACCGCCCAGCCAGGAGCCGTGATGGAGCACTACCTCGACCACGAGCGGTACTTGGTTGGCAGCTGTGCCTACCTCGGCAGTAGCCGGGACGGGCTGTGCCGGCAGACAGTCTCCGACCGGCTCGGCCTACCCGACAGCGACATCTTCTGGCAGCGCCCCCACGAGTGGTGCCACGAATCCAGCCGGCGGCACACGGCGACCCTCGCGGTCCGGGCGAACGAACTGCTCGACAACCTCGCCCCGCTCGCTGCCGAACTGTTCCGGATGCGAGACGACGGCTACATGGCGAGGCTGTCCATGGTCGGCGCCGTCGGCCGCCGCGCCGTGGGTCGCCTGGACCCCGCCACGCTCGGGCGTATCGCCACGCTCGGCCTGCCGCTGGCGATCAGGACTGGCACCGCGCACCCCGCGCCCGTGGTCGGAGACCCGCCGCCGGTCATCACGAGGTGGCAGGACACTAGCGTCGCCCTGCTGGTCACTGGCGCTGCCCTGACCCTCCACACCCAGCTCGCCGCAGTGCTGCACCAGGCGACGATCCGCGCACACGTCCTGAACGGCCTGTCAGCATCCGGCTATCGGGTACAGGTCGGCATTGCCGCCACCGTCGGACCGGACACCGGTCTGCAGCTCGAACCGGCCGTCACCGCGGCGATCGCCGATCTGGGCACTGCATTGTCGCTGACGCTGCGGTCCCCCATCCCGTCGACCGAAGACCTCCTCGCCGACGTCCTGCCCCACCTAGGCGGCAGGTCGCGGATATCACCCGTCGCCCCATGACACGTCCAGCAGGAGCTTCCATGCCCACCGTTCCCGCCAGGACCACGGCCGGCCGCTACGACGACAGCGGCAGACGGCGTCTCCGCCGTCGACGGACCCTGACCGGCGCGACGGGGGTGTCATGATCGACCCGTTCCAACGGCGCCCCTCGCCCCGGCCGCACCCTGCCCGCAGCGGGTCGCTGGCCGCATCCGTTGAGACCGCCCGGCAGTTGCATGACGCCGGTGCGAGCACCGACGCCCTGACCGTCCTGTCCGAGGCACTACGGCATGCCGACACGAGCATCGTCAACCCCAGCGCGGCACCAGCTGCGGCCTACTACGCCGAGCTCCTGCACGCCAGCGGAGAGTCGGCCGCCGCCCGCCCGTGGGCCGCCTATGCCCGCAACTGCCACGACCATCTTTACGGCGCCGGTCACCAGCACACCGTCGAAGCCACCATGCTGTTGGCCCGCATCGCGCATACCCTGCGCGACCCGGCCGCCTGGCAGATCCACGACGATCTCGTCGCGACCCTGACCTCAGTGCATGGCGCCGACGCGCCGCAGACGGTCGCCGCGATCGCCGACCTCGCCCAGATTCTGCACCGCACCGGCCACTGCCACACCGCACTGACCCGCCTGCAGACGATCGACACCATCCACCGACGGCCGCGACCGGCCACGGAGGTCACGATCCGGGTCTGCGCCCGGCTCGGCCGGCTTCTGCAGGACTGCGGCCACCTCCCCCAGGCCGCCGCGCACCTCGACCAGGCACACGACCACGCGGCCCGGCTTCTTGGGGCCACCAACGACCTCACCCGGCTGATCGCCGGCCTGGCCGATCGCCGCCCGGACCCGCAACACCAGCCCGTGTGCGAGTACCGGCGCACACGCCCCGACCCGCCCGCCGGTGTCGCCGGTCCTATCCCGGAGGGAGCATGGTGAGCCAGTTCTTCCAGACCGTCGACGGCGGGGTGTTGTGGAACCCGTCCAACTCCGTCGCGGTCGTGTTCGCGGCGATGGCGCAGACACTTTCCGAGATCACCCGCACCCCGTCGGGTATCGGACCGGTGTCCCAGGACGAGTACGTCGTCGACCTGGACGAGTTCGGCGCCTTCGTCGCCGCGGTGACCCGGTGGTACGACGCCAGCCACCACGACTGCATACCCGCCCTCGCGGCCGGGTGGCTGTCCGTCGCCCGCGCCAAAATCCTCGGCGAGCCGCCGCTGGCCCGCCACGGCATCCGGGTTATCGCCCGTGACGTACCCTCGCACGAGATCGATCGCAGCGCCCGGCTGCCGGACCGCGCTCAGCGGCTTCTGCGGTGGGAACCGAAGCAGTTGCCGACCGACCCGTTCACCGCGGAAATGCTGCGAGATTTCGTCGACAGCAACCGCACGCAGCTGCGAGAGGGCACCCGCGCCTGGACCCACCCGCTCACCGGGGGCGGCAACGTCCTCGATCTACGTGGCGCCGCTCTCGACGGGATACCACTCGATGACGCCGTCCTGTGTGACGCCAGCCTGCAACTCGTCTCACTGCGGGGCGCCCACCTGCACAAGGCGAACCTCAGTCACGCGAAGCTGGACGGCGCCGACCTGACCGACGCCGTACTACGCAAAGCCGAACTCTACGAGGCGTCGGCACGCACTACCGTCTTTCACGCCGCAGACCTCTGCGATGTTTTGGCGGTCGGCGCCGACCTGCGCGACGCGGACCTGGGCAATGCCAGACTCGACCTTGCCTCCTTCAGCCGCGCAGATCTGCGCGGAGCCAACCTGCGCGGCGCCCGCTTCGACGACCCGTGGATGGATCTCGCCGGCGCCAAGCTCGCCGGCGCCCGGTTCGATGCCGCTGTCGGCTGCGTATGGGGTCCGGTCGACATCAGCGACACCGGCCAGCCCCAAGTCATCGACGGACCAGAACTCGCGCAGTGGTTCGAGGCCACCCACCCCGGTGCGGTGATCACCGTCAGGCAGGCCACACACTTCACCCTCGCCGCGGCACGGCCGCCCGCACCAACCAGCCAGAACCCGTCGACCGGAAAGGAGACCACCGATGCCTGATCCCCTCCCCGATTACCTTCGCGAGTTCCTCGAGTGGAAACCGAAGCGGTGGCCGACCGACGAGGCCGCCCGGGAGTACCTTGCCTGGTACCTCGACAACGCCCGAGCCCAGATCACCAGCGGTGAGAGCCAGTGGGCGCCGGAGTTCGTGGGAGCCGAGATCGACATCGACCTGCGCGGCGCGATCCTCGACGGCATGGAACTGTCCGGCGCCTGGCTGGGCGGCTGCGACCTGCGAGGTGTCTCCCTACAACGCGCCTACCTCTACAAGGCCGTCCTCATCGGTGCGCGCCTGGACGGTGCGGACCTGTCGTACAGCAAGCTGCATAGGGCGGAGCTGGACGAAGCCACCGCACCGGACGTGATCCTGCGCGACGCGGACCTGCGCGGTCTCGACGCTCGCGGCGCCGTCCTGCGCGGCGCGGACCTGCGCGGCGCGGACATCAACGGCGTGATCTTCGACGGCGCCGACCTACGCGGCGCCGACCTGCGCGCCACCCAGTTTCCGCGGAGTCCCCGCATGCGTGGCGCCCGCCTTGCGGGCGTCCGCTTCGACGGCGCCGACGGCAAGCTGGTCGGACCGGTCGACATCAGCGAGACCGATGAGCCCGAACTCGTCGACGGCCCAGAGCTCGAGCGGTGGCTGGCCGACCACACCGGAGCGGATGTCGGCCTCACCACATTCCCAGGGCCCGCCGACTCGCCCTACCTTGCCAGCCAGCCCAGCCCACCCCGGAACGGAAGGCCATGACCAGCCCTCACAGGCCGGAACGTTCGTCTATGTTGCGCGGCGCGTTTGAACGCCTACAAATAGATATGGCTGCGGATGAGGGCAGGATCTCCGTACGGATGTGCCACCGCCGGTGGACGAAACCCGACCAGCCCTCATCCTCGCGGCTCGTGCCGCCGCCGCTGGTTCCCGCCGACCTGCTACCACCATGGCGGTGGCTACCCGCACTCGCCTGGCTCGCCACCACCGCACTACCACCCGGCACTCGACCGAGCCGCCGTACACGGGCCATCGTGTGGCCAGCCATGCTCGCCACCTTGGCAACCGCGCGAGCCGGCCAGCGGATCGCCGCCGACAACCGCGCCGCACTCGCCGTCGCCGAACGGGTATGGCCGCCGACCGGTGCGTACGCCAGCGACACGGTCATCGTCGCCGCCCCAGCCATCCTGACGGCTCTGGCCATCGCACCCGTACCCGCCGCGCTCGCCGCCGCCGGCGTCATCGTGTGGCACGCGGTGCCGCATCCCGTCGCGGCGACCATCACCGCCGCACTGGCTGCGGTGACACTGCTGTGCCTGTTCCTTGCACGGTACGGCTACAAGACATGCCGACGCATGGTCGAGCCGCCCGCCGACGTCGTCGACCACAGGGTCGCCAGCGGCAGCCCGTTCGAGGCGTGGCTGTTCGAGGCAGCCGCCGACCAACCCACCGGTGCCCTGCTCGTCAACGCGATGCAACGGCACGCGGCGCGGCACCGCATCGCTCTGGCACAACCGCACGACACCGGCGAAAGCGAACGCTAACCCGACAGACCGCACACCGGTCGGACGGCCTCAGTGCCTACCGCCTCGAAGGAACGCGTTTTGGACCCCTCCCTCAAGACCTTCCTCATCGGATACTTCTCACCGGAAACCGCCGGCCGCACACGCGAAACCCGTAACAGCCTCAGAAACTCCTCTCCGGAATACCAGGCCAGGATCAAACGAGGACTCGACGAGCTGCTGACCAGCCAAGAGCTTTCACTCGCCGAATTTCTGAACCTCACCGACACCGGCCTCGGAAGCCTCGAGGAAATGTACGCCGCGCTCGCCGCAGCCCGCGCTTTCCTGTTTTGCCCTCACACGAGTCAGAGCGACCAGGACCGCTGACTACCGACACCCGTCCCCGCAGGAGAACCCCGCACCATGCGCAGCCAGGTCCCAGGGTGACTGTATAGGAGCAGATATGGCCTCTGTGTTGATCCGACCGTCCGATGGGAGGCTGTCACTGGCGGCCCGTGCGGCGCTCGCCTTCGCGCTGAGGCCGCCGCGCTGGCCGGGGTCCTACTCGTCGGCCGGCTCTTCAAGCAGCAGGACTGGGCCACCGTTGTCGAGCCCTGCGTACAACGCCGGCCACGCGGTCAGCACGTGGCAGTCATGCAACAAGGCGGCCAGTGCCGCCGAGGCCGCATCGGCGCGCCCGACGATCTCGTGCGTCATGATCGCCAGCGACTGCCAGTAGTCTGCATCCAGCGCGAGCAGCCGGGTGGCGTGGTGGTTGACCAACAGTTCCAGATGGTCCCTGGCGGGAGTCGATCGGCTGGCCTCCGCGACACACAGCACCGGTAGGCCCATGACGCCCTCCTCGTCGTCAACCTCGGCGAGGAGTTCGCCGACCGCGACCGACCCGGCGCAGAATGCCAGGATCGTGGAAACGTCGAGGACTACCTGGACCGGACGATCACTCACGCCGCGTCGGACGAGGCGCGGGTCAGGCCCACCTGCTCGCGCCACCGGTTACTCTGCTCAGGCGTCTGACGCTTCCGAGCAGAGGCAAGGAGCCGCCTAGCACGAGCCTTGCCGGCTGGGGTGACGGTGATACCCACTGCGGCGAGTTGTGCAGTGGTGTCGCCAGCAGTCGCCGGATCCGATGTCATGCCGTCAGCATACCCGCTGCCCACCGATCTGTTCACCTGCGCGCGCATCGAACGCCTGTTCGACAAGATGGGGGTGTGCGGGAGCAGGAGCAGGCGTGGGTGCGTTGCTGGGATGTGGCGATCCGATGGGATGAGGCCAGAAATTCGCCGGTCGGCGCGTTGCTGTGGGAGCGGCGGGTGAGGCGTGCGGAGCACGTGGGGCGGCTGGTGGCAAGGGCGCGGGCCGACCCTCACGTCGTCTCGATCCGCCACAAGGCCGTATGGGACACCGAAGGGCCAGAACCCACACACTGCGCCAACGAGCATCCGTATGTGGGCGGGTCAGCGACCAGAGCACGCCGTGACTGGCTGGCCTGCGCCACCTGCCCCGGACACCTGGTGATCGTGTGTCAGAAACGCGCGGAATTGCATCGGTTGCAACGTTGTGTGCGATTGGCAAGCGTTCCCGTGGCCAGCGCGCAGCCGTAGGCGTCGCGACAGGGTGCCTGTGGCCTCGCACTGGTGCAGCAAGCGGGTGAAGGCGGGTACGAGACGACAGCACACCCACCTTTCGGAAGGGTGCAGCCCGGTAGCGCAGCGTTAGTCGTGTTCGTGGTGGAGGGCGGCTTCGACGCGGGCGGTGTGCGGGGAGTTGATGCGTCGGTAGATGGTCAGGGCGTCGCGGAGGCAGGTGACGCCCTCGTCGCGGTGTCCTTGCCGGAGAGCGCAGTGGCCGATGCCTTCGAGGGCACGTGCTTCGTGGGTGGGTGTGTGGATGCGGCGGGCGATGTCGAGCGCGGTGGTGAACTGCCGGCGGGCGGTGTCGGGCGTGGTGGCGAGGAGTAGCTGGCCGATGTGGTTGAGGGTTTCGGCTTCGCCGTCGGCGTCACCGACGTCGCGGAAGAGGTCGAGGGACTGCTGGAGGGTGGTGGCCGCCGTCGTCGGGTCACCGGTCGCGTCCTGGGCGACGCCGAGGGTCTGTAGGGCATTGGCCTGGCCGTGCCGGTCGCCGATCTGCTGGAACAGGTGGAGGGCCTGTCGTGCGGTGTCGGCCGCCCCCGCCCAGTCCCCGGCCAGGTACTGCGTGCGGGCGAGGATGTTCAGGGCGGCGGCCTGGCCGAACCGGTCGCCGATCTGCTGGTACAGGTGGAGGGCCTGTCGTGCGGTGTCGGCCGCCCCCGCCCCGTCCCCGGCCATGCGCTGCGCGTGGGCGAGGGTGTTCAGGGCGTAGGCCTGGCCGAACCGGTCGCCGATCTGCTGGTGCAGGTGGAGGGACTGTCGTGCGCTGTCGGCCGACCCCGCTCCGTCCCCGGCCAGGTACTGCGCGAGGGCGAGGGTGTCCAGGGCGTTGGCCTGGCCGAACCGGTCGCCGATCTGCTGGAACAGGTGGAGGGACTGTCGTGCGCTGTCGGCCGACCCCGCTCCGTCCCCGGCCCGGCGCTGCGCGAGGGCGAGGGTGTCCAGGGCGTTGGCCTGGCCGAGCCGGTTGCCGATCTGCTGGTGCAGGTGGAGGGACTGTCGTGCGGTGTCGGCCGACCCCTTCCAGTCCCCGGCCATGCGCTGAGCGCGGGCGAGGGTGTCCAGGGCGTTGGCCTGGCCGAGCCGGTCGCCGATCTGCTGGAACAGGTGGAGGGACTGTCGTGCGCTGTCGGCCGACCCCGCATAGTCGTCGGTCAGGCGTTGTAGGTGGGCGAGGTTGTTCAAGGTGTGGGCTTGTGCGGGTTGGTTGTGGGTGTGTCGGGCTGTGGTGAGGGCGGTGTGGTGGAGGTTGTGGGCGAGATCCCAGGGGCCGTGGGTGCGGAGGTGGCCGTGGAGGGCGTTGGGGATTTCGATCGCTGCGGGGTGGTGGGTGGTGGCGGCCCAGGTGGTGGCGGCGACGAGGTTGGGTTGTTCGCGGTTGAGCCAGTCGGTGGCCTGGTCGGGGTCGGTGAGGGTGGGGGTGTGTTCGGGTGCCGGCCGGGTGGGGGTGGTGGGTGGGGTGTGGTGGGGCAGGTGGCCAGCGGCGGTGGTGGCGGTGTGCAGGTAGTAGTCGAGGAGCCGATCCCGGGCCGTGTCCTGTTCGGTGTCGGTGTCGGTGGTGGTGAGGGTGTGGGCGTATTCGGCGATGAGGTCGTGGAAGCGGTAGCGGCCGTGGTGGGGTTCGGTGATCAGGTTGTGTTCCAGGAGGTTCGCCAGGCCGTGTTTTGCCTGGTCTGGGTTGGTGTTGTCGAGGGCTGCGGCGGCGTAGCGGTCGAGGTCGGGGCCGGGGTGTAGGCCGAGGCGTCGGAACAGGCGTCGCCGGTCGGGGGGTAGGTCGTGGTAGGACAGGTCGAACGCGGCGGCGACGGCGAGGTCGCCGCTGGCGAGTTCGGCGAGCCGGTCGCGGGCTTCGGCGAGGTCGTCGGCGATGTCGGTCACGGTCCACGAACCGTGGGTGAGTAGGCGGGCGGCGGTCAGGGTGATCGCCAGCGGCAGGTATCCGCACAGGCGGGTGATCCGGTCGACGGCCTCGGGCTCGTGCAGGGCACGGTGTCCGACGCGTTCGGTGAACAGTTGTGCGGCCTGGTCGGGTGGCAGGGTGTCCAGGGTCAGGATGGTGGCGGGCAGGGTGGTCAGTTTCCGGCGGCTGGTGATCAGGACCAGGCAGCCGGGAGCGGCGGGTAGCAGGGGCGTGATGTGGTTGGTGTCGGCGGCGTCGTCGAGGACGAGCAGGAGTTTCCTGTCGGCCATCCGGTGCCGCCACAGCCCCGCCCGGGCGTCGAGGCCGGTCGGGATCTGCTCGGCGGGAACGCCGTCGGCCTGCAGCAGGATCTCCAACGCCATCGCGGGTTCGACGCGGGCCTGGCCGGGCGCGTGCGCCCGCAGGGCTACGAATCGTTGCCCGTCGGGGAAGCGGGCGGCGAGGTGGTGGGCGGCGTGGACGGCCAGGGCGGTCTTGCCGATACCGGGCATCCCGTCGACGGCGTGGATGGCGATCGTGCGTACCGTGCCGTCGGCTTCGGTGACGGCGGCCAGTAGGCGGGCGAGTTCGTCGTGGCGGCCGACGAAGCCGGGCACGTCCGCCGGCAGGGTCCGCTCGGCCCTCGGCGGCGCCGCCGGCACCGCCTGGTGGACGTGCACCCCACCGTGCAGCACCCCCGCCTGCACAACCGGCCCGACCACCACACCCGACACCTCGTTGCCGACACCCAGCAGCGGGGCGGCTGCGGGCTCACCATGTCCCTCCGCGGCCGGGGAGGTGGTGGTCACGGGCCCGCGCCCGTGTCGGCCGCGGGCACGGCCGGTGGCGGGACCGGTGCGGGTGCGCCGAAGGTGATCGGCCCGGAGATCGTGTGGGTCTGGATGACCGGGCCGTGAACCTGCGCCTGGCCGCTGACCGTGTTCGTCACACTGGTCCCGGCCGCCAGATGGCCGGCGTCGTGTAGCCAGGTACGCAGCCAGGCCGCGACCTGCTCGTCCGTCGCGGCACTGTGTTCGAGGATCCTGCCGAGCACCTCACCGTGCACGACCTGACCGGGTTGACTGGCCAGCGCCTGGGCCGCGGTGTCGGCGTCGGAACCGCGACCGAACCGGTTACGGACGAACAAGGTCAGGGATTCCCACGCCTGCCGGCCGGCCTCACCGGCGGCACCGTTGGCCAGCGGTACCAGTGTCGCGGCCAGGATCCCGGCCGTGATCGGATCCATCAACACCCCCGTAGCAGCATGTATCGATACAAGCTCCTACGGTAGTGGCCGCCGCAATGCCTTGTCCCGCCCCAAATTCACGGCCCGCGTCTACCAGCCGTGGGGCGGCGGCCGCTGCGCCGGTCCGTGACCGGCGTCCGGCTGTTGCCGGCCAGGGGTCCGGTAGATCTCCGGTCCGCCCCGCCAGAAGCCCGCACCAGACCATCCAAGCCCGCACGGCCTCCTCGATCCAAGAGTGGCCAACGCTATCGATGGCATCAGCAGAGCCCGCCGGGCGCGGATCAGATTCAGCGGGAAGCGGAGCAACTTCACTTGCAGATCACGGCACGATGTCCGCCTTCGGTTGGTGGTCCACTAGGCCCTTTCTGGCCTAGCTGCAACAATGTTGCGTCTGATACAACATTCAGGTGAGTGGTGAACTGGCCGGTTCGTCCGGCTTGGTGCTGGCTGGGAACGTGGTCCATCTGGATCCCGAGCCGGCGGTTTTCGAGGCCATGCTGGCTGGATGGGAGCAGCAACAGCGCTCTCGGTTCCTGCGGCCGGATACGATCAGGTCCCGTCTGGCACTGGTCCGGCGATTCGCCGAGTTTACGAACCAGTACCCGTGGCAGTGGCGACCGGCCGAGGCGGAGGCGTTCTTCGCGTACCTGAACTCCGGCGCGGCGCCGGTGGCGGTGTCGACCGCGCGGGGCTACCAGGTGACGCTACGACTGTTCGGTGACTACGTCACCGATCCGCGCTACGGATGGCTCACCGAGTGCGAGCAGCGGTTCGGGCACGTTCCGGTGAAGATCCTTCACGAGTGGAACACCGTGGCGCACGTCAGCGACTTCGAGGGACGCCCGGGCCGGAGGCCGCTGACCTACGACGAGGTCCAGGCGCTGTTCGACGCGGCCGACGGTCGAGTGGAGCAGACCCGGGCGCAGGGTCGTAAGGGTGCCGTGACGGCGATGCGGGACTCGGCGTTCCTCAAGACGGTCTACGCGTTCGGGCTGCGGCGCCGGGAGGCGGTACTGCTCGATCTCGTCGACCTGCGTTCGAACCCGAAGGTGCGCGAGTACGGCCGGTTCGGTGCTGTGTTCGTGCGGTACGGCAAGGCGTCGCGCGGCAGTCCGCCGAAGCGGCGGATGGTGTTGACCGTGCCGGAGATGGACTGGGTCGTTGACGTGCTCGACCAGTACGTGACCGAGGTTCGGTCACTGCTCGGCCCGGGTGGGCACCCCGCGCTGTGGGTGACCGAGAGGCGCGGCCGGATGTCGCTGCGGTCGGCGAACGACGCCTTCCAGGCCGCCCGGGCGGCGGCAGGGCTGCCGGACGAGTTGGACCTGCACTCGCTGCGACACTCGTACATCACGCACCTGGTCGAGTTCGACTATCCGGAGCGCTTCGTGCAGGACCAGGTCGGCCATGCCTACGGCAGTACGACCGCGATCTATACCCACGTATCGGACGAGTACCGCAACCGCCTGGTACGCAAGGCCCTGACCAGCCGTGCCAGCGATCTATGGGAGCCGCCAGAATGATCAAGAAAATGGGGTACGAGTGGCACCTGCGCCAGCTGATGGCCGGCAGAGGCATGTTCCAAACCTCCGATCTGGTGCCCCTGCTGGCCGAGCGCGGGATCAGCCTGTCCCGTGAGCAGGTGTTCCGTCTGGTCACCCAGCCGCCACAGCGGTTGTCGATGGACGTGCTGGCCGCGCTATGCGACATCCTCGACTGCGCACCGAACGACCTGATCGAGGTCAAGGTGGTCAACACCAACGTCCGCAAGGCGGCTTCTGGCGTACCGGCGGCAGCGCCGCCGGTACGACGCACCAGCATCCGCCGTCCCGGGACGGAGTAGCCGCAGTGGACCGCGGCCAGAAACGCTACGAGCGCATCCGCAGCCAACTGCTGGGCGACCTGCCGGCGCTGGCGGATCTGGACCTGTCCGGGCTGCTCCGGTCGGCCGACGCGGACACGCCCCGAGCGTTGGGCGCTGTCGATAGGTACCTGGCGACCGGGCCCGGCGGAATCCTGACGACCGATGCCCGATGCCCACTACCGGTGATCCGGCTCGTGCGCGTCTTGCACGATGCCGGCCTGCCGGTCGAGCCTCCGGCCTGTCCCCGCTGCGGGCGCCCGGTGCTCCTACGCCATCGACGGGCCGAAGGCCGTGTCTGCGACGCATGCGCCCGCCAGGACCGACGCCGTAGCTGCGGCCGGTGCGCCAGACCGGCCCAGGTCATCGTTGCTCACGCCAAGGACGGGCCGCTGTGCGACCGCTGCCACCGAGCCGATCCGGAGCGGTTCGAACACTGTGCCAGGTGCGGCCGCCGCCGACGTCCGGCGGCGCGGCGCCCGGACGGTTCCCCGTTGTGCCAGGCGTGCCACGTCCGGCCCCTACGGACCTGCCGCGACTGCGGCACCGAAGCGCCCACGCACGCGATCACCGACAACGGGCCGGTCTGTCGAAGCTGCTACGGCCAGCGACATCGACCCGAGCGCATCTGCGGGGGCTGCGGACGGACACGACCGATCACCACGCGCGCGACCGCGACCACCCCGGATCTGTGTGCCACGTGCGCCCCACGCACCTCCCGGTCCGTCACGGCCAGAGTCGAGGGGCAGTGCGTTGTCTGCGGCCGCCACCGCCGCGGCCACACCAGCCGAGACAGCGGCGCCTTCCACTGCAACAGTTGTCGCCACGGCCCAACTCGACACTGTGCGTTCTGCGGCCGGCAACGGCCCATCACCGTCAACTGGCCGGCCGGACCAGCGTGCAGCTCCTGCTTCTCCAGGATCAAGGACAGTCCGGACCTCTGCGCCGTCTGTGAACAGAGCAGGGTGCTGATCGGCGAAGATCCGACAGGGGCACGGATCTGCGGGCCCTGCGCCGGCTCGGACCTGGACTACCTGTGCCCCACCTGCGGCGAAGCCGGCCGAATCTACGAGCAGGGGCGCTGCTTCCGCTGCACCGTCGAGGTCCGCCTGCACGACATGCTCGCCGACCAGAGCGGCGAGATACCACGGCAGCTGCGTCCTCTCGTGAAGGCCATGCTCGCGTCGGACAAGCCGCGCAGCGTACTGGTCTGGCTGGGCAGAAGCCCGGCCGCGAGGCTCCTCCAAGAAATCGCCCGTAGCACCAAGCCCCTCGACCATGACCTACTCGACCAGTTCGCCCCAGATCGGAACGTGGACTACCTCCGTAACCTTTTGGTCCACACCGAGATCCTGCCTCCCCGAGTGGAACAGATCGAACGTCTGACCCGATGGCTGGAGCAACATCTGGCCACCGTGCCCGCTGCACACGCCCGCCTGGTCCGCCCGTACGCCACCTGGCACCTGTTGCACCGCGCCCGGCGCCGGGCAGATCGACGAGGCGCGTTCACCGCGGCCGCCGCCGCCAGGTTCCGCAGCCAGGTCCGGATCGCACTCGACCTACTCGCCGCGATCGACGCGGATGGCCTGCGGTTGGCCGATCTGCGCCAGCCCTGGCTCGACCGGTGGCTGACCACCGGCCCACCCAACCGCTACACGGCCCGCAACTTCATCCACTGGACCACCGAACGCCACCTCACCCGAGACGTAACCATCCCGGCCCGAAACCCGGATGCGCCGTCGGTCTTCCTCGAACCCGACCAGCAGACCCACCACCTGGAACGCTGCCTCGGCGACGAACGGCTGCCCGTCGACGTCCGCGCCGCCGGCGCACTGATCCTGCTGTTCGGCATCGGCCTGTCGCAGGTCCTCAACCTCCACCAACACCAGGTGATCGACGAGGAGCCCGACCTGTTCCTCGCGATCGGCAGACACAAGCTGATCATCCCGCCCCGCCTCGCCCGGCTCATCCGCCAGCTCCCCGCGCCGGCTGACCGTCCCACCCTGCCGTCCCACCCGTCAGCCCGGCAACAGCCGCTGTTCCCCGGGCGTCTACCCGGTCGGCCGATGGTCCCACAAACGCTCAGCCGACGCCTGAACGAGCACGGCATCCTCCCACGCGCCGGACGCAACACCGCGCTGATCACCCTCGCCGCCGACCTACCAGCGCCCATCGTCGCCGACCTACTCGGAGTCGAGATCGGCACCGCCGTACGGTGGACCCGGTACGCCAAACGCGATTGGCACAGCTACCTCGCCGATCGCAGACACCACCGAACCAGAGCAATGCTGGAACGAGCGGGACAGACTCCAGTCGAGGCCAGCGGTGACGAGATCTGATCAGGTGCCGTCACCGAAAGGTCAACATCAGGCGTGGTCCGCAATCAGGTCACCCGGGGAGGGCGGGCATCGATCGCCGCCCTGGGGCATGACGCTGAACAACCAGATGGCGGACCAGCCTGAGCATCGCGGCCTGCCGCGTTAGCTGTCTCCGGCGATCGCGTCGTCGATGATCACCACGGGATAGTCAGTCTGGCGTGGTGTGTTGACCTCGACCCGATCGATCACAGCAGCGATCGCAAGGTAGAGGCGCGCGGCTTTGTCCTCCTCGACGGGGGTCGGCAGACTCTTCCAGGCGGCCTCCATCCCTACTGGCGCCCTGTGCCCGCTACGTCGATGCGTCGGCAGGTACCACAGCACGGACATCAGCTCGGAGAGTCGGGCTCCTGACAACCGGACGCGGACGGGCGAATCGTCCTCATTGTTCGTGGTTCTGGTGATGCTGCTGGAAGGATCCTCGGTCCACCTGCCCTGCAACAGCCACGGCCCGGACATCGCGCGCAGCGCGAACTGCCAGGTGTCCAGGTGGCACTGCAGGATCACGATCGACAGGCCCGAGCACTTGCGTACGCGGGCGCGGTGCATCTCCTCACTGCCCACCTCAGCCGCGATCCGCCGCGCCCTGGCTGCGATATCACGCTCCCGCGCCTCCTCCTCCGTCAGCAGCCCACGCATGATCCGGATCGTGTCCCCAAGTCCCATGTGCACTCCCTCCTGCGGGGATACCGCCTCGCATCGACAGATGGCGACGATTACGATACGTGTCGCGGCGGCCACTATGGAGGGAGCGGTGCATGAATGAAAGCTGGCGGCCTTCGTACTCCCAACCGTGGCTGCTCCCAGAGTGAGCGGCAGCTTCAACGACGAACAGTTCGCCATGGGGAGGCGACAGGTCTGCGCGGGCCGCGTGGCGTCCCACTCGGCGCCTCCCGATGGAGCGGAGGCCCGGCCGAGCCACCCTTGGCAGGGCGGCCCACTCAGTTGGTGGGCATTGACACCTGACCAGACGGCCTGGGGCTACTGTCGGCGAATGAGAGGCAGTTACGAGCCCGAGGCAGCCGCAGCCAGCGTGCGGGAACTGGCCGCTTTACGCGACGTCGACTTGGTCGACGAGGTCCGCGCGGCTGCCGCTGCCGTTGTCGATCTGGCCAGGACCTGGCGAGGCACCGGCCAACCATTGGACGACGCCGACGGCGACATGCTCGCGTCGGTCGACGCCGCCGCCGCCGTGCTGGACCGGCTGCCGGCCGATGTCGCCCTGGACGCACTTGTTGACGCCGTACGGCCGATCCTAGGCCGGTGGTGGCCGCGTCATTCGGCTGGCGCCAACGCTCTGGCCGACGCCGTCGAGCGGCTCCGTGGGGCGGCGATGCACCGGCCGGCGCTGGCCCGAGACGCTCGCCGTTTGGTTGCTGCCGGCCTCGCGTAGCCGGCCTTCCGCGCTCGGGCAGGTCACTTGAACACGCCGGGGAACTGGTTCGCGATCTCTCCTTCCATCTGCTTGACCGCCTGCGAGGCCAACCCGTGGTATGAGGCCACCAGTGTGAGCGACAGATAGAACGTGAGCAGCACGACGCAGGCCAGGCGGCTGACCTCGGTGGCGTTCGTCGAGCGGGTCATGACGCCCTCGGCGCTGACGCCGAAGCCCTGGGTCGCGTTGAATCCCTGCGGGTGCGTACGCACCGACAGGTGCTTGTAGAGCCCGCCTCCAGACATGGCTACCCGGCCCCGTGCCAGCCATCGCTCGGCGACGTCGGTCCAGCTTTCGTAGCGGGCGCCCTCGATGCTCCACCTGCTCGGATCGCCGTCTATGACGACGTCGGCGAACATCGAGGAGACCGACCCTTTCAGGTTCTTCCATCCACGTTTCATGGCATCGAGTTCGGCCCGCCGCTCGGCGACGTCCGGACGGTCACGCGCGGCGTCGCGCAGGTGGTGCACGCTGACGAGTTCCATCAGCCGACCGCGGGCACACCGCTGCCGCAGGTCGGCATCAACATCGAGCAACCAGTACGCGCGAAGCCCGAACTCGAACGCCGACCGAGCCAGGCTGTAGATCGGCTCGAAGAATTCGCCCTGCTCAACCAGTACGCCCATCGAGACGCAGAAGTCCGCCTGCTGGCGGACCAGTTTGACCGCCATATTGCGCGTCTGCGGCACGAGCCAGCCCGGCCACGGCCCGCCGGGGCCCTGTTCAACCTGGTGGATGTCGCGATGAGCCCGAGAATCGGCACGGACGTCACACAGCCTTTCGGCCCATGCGGACAGGTAGATGTCGCGGCACGACGCGAGTAGTCGCGCGTGCGCGAGAAGCTGCTCGGACGCCTCGGTGCCCGGACTCAACGTCACGGCGTGGATCCTACGGCCAGGACCAGCGCTCCCAGTACGCGTTTTCTGCACGCCCCGGGCCCTGCTTGATCGGCACGAAGGAGCCGGATCAGTACCGCCCGCCGCACGCCCGGAACGTCGGCGGCGCCCGGCCGAACGCGATCACCCGACGGCCGGCGGCGTGCCACAGATGTGCCTGTCGGTCGCGGTGCTGGCCCGTCGGGGACGGCTGGCCACGTCATGGGCGCACCGGCACCCGTCCGGTGAGGATCGTGTCGGCCGAATTGCGCAGGCCACGAATACCTACGCTCCACCGGTTTGGTCGGAATGCGACGATCGGGAGCGAATCACTCCCCCCGCTGGCTCCCGGCTGCGCCCGCCAACACCGGCCCAGGAGAGAGTGATGCCGCCGGCATCACCCAGGGGCGTTGCTGGCATCTGGCGCGGCAACGCGGGTGGTCTCGCCGGATCCGTGCCGGAGCCCCGGGTTGCCGTGTGCTGCCCGCCGGTCAGTGGCTGTGTGGCTGTGTTGACCGGTCCCAGGCGGCCCGGGAGTCGCAGAGGCGGCACAGGGCCGCGATCGTGAGCATGTGGGGCGAGTAGTTGCGGTACGGGGGTACCAGTGGCGCCCGCTCGCGGTCGGTGTCCGGCAGCCGGCGGCGTACCTCGGCCATCCGCTCGGGTGTCTCGCTGGCGCCGTCGATGAGGCCGTTGGCGTACGCGACGGCGTGCAGGTACAGCGGCCGTGTGTCGAAGCGCAGTTCGGCGGCGAATCGGGCTGCGGCGTCGTCGAGGAGCCTGTCGAGGACTGGGTCGTGGTCGGCGTCTTGGAGCACGCTCGCTGCGTACTCGTCGCGTAGCTGGTCCATGGTCTGCCAGCGCCCGCCGAGCGGGGTGCGGCGAGGTAGCAGCAGCCGGATCAGCAGGCGGCCCATCCAGGCGGGTGGTCGGTACGAGACCTTCGGATGTTCATCGATCATTCAGGGACCGTAGACCCGCATGCGACTACTGATCTAGGGGCGTCCGCCCACAAGCTGTAACCGGATGGACGGGGTGGGGTCGGCGGGTCGGAGTAGCTCGGTCCAGTGGTGCGACGGGGTGTCGGGCTCGTTGCTCCACCCGTCGTCGGTCGGGGTCCAGCCGTCCCAGCCATGGAGGTCGACGATCTCGTCGTACACGTACGTCAGCCCGGCCCGGTATCGGATCAGCTCGTGGCGGACCGCGTAGACCACGCCGTACCAATCGGCGTCCCATGCCTCGGGGCGCTCGAAGGAGTTGACTGCCTGCACCTGCGCCCGGGGATCGGTGGCCGGCTGGTACGCGCACCATGCCAGCGCCCGGGCGCCGTCGACGGCGACGATCCACACCTTGTCGGGGTGCTCGTCCAGGCGGGACTCCGCTGCCTGCCACATCAGGTCGAGCAGGTCCTGGTCGTCGCGCAGACCGCCGATCACCTCCTCGTAGCGGGGATCGCCCTCGCACAGGATCAGAATCTCCACGGTGTTGTCCATGCGTTCCGTCCGGACTCAGTTGGTGCGGGGAGATGGCAGGTGGGGGCCGACGTATCCGACGACGATCAGTCCGGTGTGGGCGGTGTCGTCGAGGTAGTGCATGCGGGGTGCGGGCGGGCGGACGCCTCCGATGCGGATGTGTGCCCACATCGCCGCCTTCTGGCTCGGGTCGACGTCGGCCGGCACGGGGAACACCCTCGCGCGGCCGTAGTGGTCGCTTTCGGTGACTCTCTGCCGTTCACCGGAGGCGACCGCGGCGGCGGACAGGTGCACGCCGGGCCCGCCGTTGCGGCACCAGGCGAGCAGGTCGGCCGGGGCGGTTTCGGCGTCACCGCCGGCGGCCCGGGCGGTGGCGTAGCCGTGCAGGGTCTTGAGTGCGGCCACGGTCCGGGCCCGCCACGCCGGCGCCTGGGGCAGGTGGTCGAGTTGGGCCGGGATCTGCCGGTCGAGGGTCAGCGCGAGCAGCGGATACCGGGCCTCGGCCTGCGCCAGCAGCTCCCGGAACGTGTCCGGGACCGGCTCGGCATCCTCGTCGGGGCTGTCCGGCTCCGGTTCGTACTCAAGGAGCCGGGCGGCCAGCAGGGCGCGGTCTCGGATCGCGTCGTCGCGCTCGTCCTCGGCGGTGTCGAGCAGTTCGGCGTACAGGTCGCGGTCGGTCAGCGCCGTGTCGCGGTCGGCGCGGGCCTGGGCGAGGTCGTGACGGAGCTGGTCGAGTTCGGCGGCCAGGTCGGCGGGCACCGGCGTGGCGGTCGGCTGCTGTTCGGCGCGTGCCTGTAGCCGTCTCGCGGCGGCCAGCCGGGTCTTCAGGTCGCTGATCTGCGCTTGGGCTCGGCCGAGTTCGGCGTCGAGTCGGTTCCGGTCTCGCAGGAGCTGCTGCATCGCGCCGTCGCTGAGCCCTGCGATGAGGTCGAGCTGACCGCTGTCGGCCGCTGCCTGGATCAGCCACCTCACCGTGTCGGCTGGGTCGAACTGTTCCTGGACGCTGCCGTGGGTCATGCGGCCGTCTCCTCCCCGAGGCCGGTCGCGATGGCCAGTTCGTACACGGCGAGCTGCGCCCGGCCGTCGAAACCGTGGCGGACGTAGAGGCCGGTGGTGGTGGGCCGGTGGCCGAGGACTCGGCCGGCCACCTCCTGCGGCGCCCCGGCGGCCTCGCGTGCGGTGGCGAAGCCGGCGCGCAGACTGTGGCCGGCGAGCTGGTCGACGACCTCGGCCGGTTGCCCGGTCGCGGCGGCGGTGGCCTGTGCGTATCCGGCGACGTCGTCGGCCAGGCCCCGCAGTAGCGTCAGGTCTGCGCCGTCGCGGGGGCGGTGGCTGGCCAGCCACCGGCCGACGTCCAGGCGGGAGCCGGCGGACGACGGTGGGGCGATGACCTCTCCGGCCAGCACGGTCGTCGCCGGGAGCGCCGCAGGGGTGGGCGGTGTGGTCACGACCGGATCGCCGTCTCTGGGTCCGCTGGTGGTCCGGCTGATGCCGGCGGCATCAGCCGGTGAGGCGGTGCCGATCGAGGGCATGCCGGCAGCGTACCGGAGCCACCCCGATATCACTTATCCACCGTACCCATTTTCGGCGACGGATCATGGCCGAAGCGTCGCTGTGGAACCGTTGCGCACATTCGGGGCGAATGATAGTGGGCGCTGATTCGTGTAATGCGTTTCCCGGTCGGGCCAGAAACTGTTCTGCCAATGCCTTGAGTTGATCTGCGCGACCTGGTGAGAATGTCGTCACGTTCGCCGGACGAAGGAGATGCTGAATGTCGAAAGAACGGGTGGGACGTATGCTCGCGGCATTGGCCGTGGTGGTCGCCGGGGTGGTCGTGGGGGCTACCCCGGCGGTAGCCGCCGTGGTCGAGCCGGGCAACGTGGCGGCGATGCCGAGGTATTACGAGACGGCCGTCGGCGCCACCGATGCTACCTCTAGCGTGATGCGCGATCCGGCTCCCCCCATGCCGCCGTGGGAGTACCACGGCGCCTTCGGTGTATTGGGTGCCTGTGAAGCCACGGGTAGGGCATGGGTAAACAGCGGCAGGTATGTGCAATTCACGTGTAGGGCTATTGGGAGTGTGTGGCGACTCTACCTTCTTCCGGGGTTGCCCGGCTGCGTCGCGGATCCCCAGCTAGCTTCGTGCCCGGCTGCCCCTCGGGCGGCTCGCGACTGACGCCAGCCTCTTCGCCGAGTTGTCTCGCGGCTCTCTGCTGATTATGGGTACCATGCTCGGAAGTCCTGTGGGGATTAACCTCCGGGCCCCCGGCTGACCGGGCGGATATCCAGTGCCTCACGGGGCTCCACATGTCATGGATGGTTGGTGCGCTAAATGACATTCCCCGCATTCGCGGCAGAAGATGTTCTACGTTTAGCGTCGTTGGACGGTTCATCCCACGAAGTTGATCATCTAAGTGTTCATCGGGATGTAGCGCTTGCGAGGATAGTCAAACTGGGCGCGAGCGTGTACGACGACGATTACCAGTTCATCGTTTGCGCCCGATGCGACGAGGGCATCTGGCGTCAGGTGGATACGATCACTGATCGTGAAACGGTCGATTGTCAATTTGGAGGGGGTTCATCGCGGCAAGCGGGTCGTGAACTGACCTATCGGATAACCGGTGTCGTCACCCTGAAAACCGTTGTATCCCCTCGCGGGAACTGGTCGTTCGTGTACTCGGATCCCGAGGGCAGAAGTGTATTGGGAACATCCGTCGTGGAAGGAGATCTCCAGTCTTAACTGGACGTGCCACGGGAGAGGGGCGGGCTATCGTCAGATGGCTCGCCCCTCTCCCGTTCGACTGTGCAGGCCGGGGCCGGCCCTACGATGAACGGGTGGACTTCCGCCGTACACGGGCGTTCTACCTGCCCGACCCGGACCGCAGCGGCCTTCTCGTCCCGCCCTCCAAGGCCCGGGCACCGCGGCCCGGCCACGGCACCGTCTACGTCTGCCTCGGCAAGGACGCCCAGCGGCGTCTGGTGTGGGAGGCGACCTGGGACGACGATCCCGGCGACGGCGGCCCGCCCGGTTCACAGCGGTTCGATGGCGACCGAGCTGCCGTGCTGGCCTGGGCTCGGTCGCGCCCCGCCGCCGCCCGACTCATCGCGACCGCGGAGCGCCCGCACTGGCGCCCCTGCCGATGGACGACGAAGAAAGCGGCGGCGCCTAGCCATGCACGGGGGTGGCGCACCACGACGCGGGTTGGGCGTTGTTCGGGGAAAGGAGCGAGGAGCTGGCCGAGTTGGCGCAGCTCCTCGCGATGGTCCTACAGCTTGCTGTGTCTGGCGACCAACCTGACAGCCTTAACAGGCTACATCATCGAGCTGCTGGGATACGGCGCCGGGAGCCGCCTAGTCCGGCTTCGCGTTGGTCCAGACGGTGACGGCCGGGCCGTCGACCATGTTGACGTGTATCACCCGTGTCGGGTAGCGCTGGGTCAGGGCCGCCTGCCAGCAGGCCGCGATGTCCCTGGCCAGGCATGGCAGCGCGTCCTCGTACGGTGTCAGGTCGCAGCTGGCGAACATGTCGTCCAACGCCCACTAGTTGACAACGGCCTCGACCCGGCCCGTCTCCTGCGGATACCGCGCGAGCCAGGCGTCGACCGATGCCGCGTCGAAGCGGTCGGCCAGGAAGATCCCGTCGCGGTAGGCGACCGTCGCCGGGTTGAACAGCCAGCCGGCCGCGATCGTGGTGGGTACCGAGGATGCCTGGTTGAGGAAGTCGACAGGCGTCCACGCGGTGGCCTGCGGACCCCAGCCATCCCGCCAGGCGGTGAAGAAGGCGGGCAGCGGTCGCGGATCGCCGTCCGTCGTGTGACCGTCCATGATGGAACCCTATCTGTCGGGCCGCACGCGTGCTCTCCCGTTTCAGGGCGTGGGGTGTGGTGATGCCCCCGTCATCCGCCCGGAACCGCACCACGCAAGCCAACGAACTC
>NZ_JBFAKM010000031.1:0-5056 GCF_040655695.1 Polymorphospora sp. NPDC050346
GTGCCGGCGAGCTTGCGCATGAGCAGCGACACCGCGTTGCGGCCCACCTCCTCGGCCGGGATCGGCACCGACGCCAGAGCCGGGCGGGTGCGTTCCGGGCGACGTCCTCGCGGGTGTGTCGGCGGCAGTTTTTCCTGCTCAACCTCTTGATCGGCTACCGCCCACAAAGGGTATGGGGTATCATTGTAGGTGGAGGAAGGGGGCGGCACCCCGACCTCCATCCCAGATCCCGACAAGGAGAGGACTACACCGTGGGTGAGTCTCCCGCGACGTACGCGCACGCCGACCAGGTGGCGCGACTGACCGAGCGCATCCGTCGAGACCAGCCGGAGGCGCTGAACTGGGCGGAACGGCAGCCCCTCTGGGACGCCGTCAGGCAGCTCCGCAGCGAGCGCGCCCCCGACATGCTGGCCCTGCTCGTGTCGGCACACCAGCACCTGGCCACGACGTTCCTGGCCCACCAGGCGGACCGGGACAGGATCGCCGACGAGGTGCTCACCGCCGCGCTCTACCTGACCGTGGGGATCGACTACGCCGTCACGTCGATCGAGGTAGTCGCCGCCGGGCAGCCCGGCCGCTACACGGTGCGCCTGTCCGCCGGCGGTCACAGTCTCCACCTGCCGGTCGCGATGCCCGCACCCTGCGGCCCGACGTCCGCGACCCCGTTGGGCGCGCTTAGGTAGGCGAGCGAGGTATGCCCCGTCGGGCGCGGACCGCAAGGTCGGCACGGCGGGGCTTTTCGCTGTTCAGGATGCGGATCCGGCCTTACGTCCGTAGCTGATATGGGGTATCATTATAGGCAGAGGGAGGGGGCGGCACCCCGACCTCGACCCCAGAAGCCCAGCGACCCGGAGGTTCCGTGTCCACCAGCCCTGAAGACCGATTCCGCAGCATCACCCCCGACCTGGAGAAGGCCCGAACGCAGATCACGGCCGCGATCCAGGCCATCCACCCGGAGCCCGGCGACTGCCCGCTGGCACCGAAACTGGCGATCCCGCCCCTCATCGACCACTACGCCCCTACCGCCGCCGCCGAGTACGCCGCCAGGTGGGAGGACGTGTTCGACCCGCAGCGGTACGCCGCGGATCGGATCGACACCTGTGGACACGGCGGGCGTAAGACGGTGATCGCGGTACGGGAGCTGCACGTGTACTGGAGTCAGCTTCTCGGCTACGCCAACTCCTACGTGGCGAACCACCCCACCTGGCACACCCGCCTGGAATGGCTGCTGGCGGTCCTGCCCGCCCGCATCGACAACGAACTGCGGCGGGCAGGTCGGGCCACCCGTACCGCCCCGCTGCCCGACCCCACGGCCGACGTGCAGATCGGCGCCGAAACCCGGACGGTACCGCTGCTGCCCGACCCGGAATCGGCGCTGGCCCTGCCGCTGCTGCCCGTGATGGCCTGGGACGACGCGACGGCCGCGTTCAAGGGGCTTTGGCCGAACAGCGGCGCCTACCTCAGCCCGCACCTGCACCGGCACGACGGGTGCGGCCACGTGGCCAGTTGTGGCTGGCCGTGGCGCGATGAGCCCTGCCAGGCGTACGAGGTGCACGACCCCACGTGCTGGGACTGCCAGCTCACCCCCGGCCCGGCCCTGCCGGCCTGACCGCAGCACCCCCCACCGGCCGTGCCCGGGGCGTGAACCGAACCTGCCCCGGGCCGGCCGGCCCCCGTCTCTTACCCGAACCCGCGCGATTACGCGCGGGCCTCAACGGACCGGTGAGCATGACCCGCCAGTTGCCCCTGCCCCTGCCCCTTCCTCCCGCCCAGCCACCGCGCCGCAGGCCGGCCACGCAAGCGGCCCGCCCAGTTCGGTCGCCCGCGGCCCGCCAGTCGATGCTGGAGATCCCGACGACCTCCCCGTGGTGCCAGCGCTGGACCACCAAACGCCGCCAGAAGTGGCAGCTCGCAGCCCCGAACGAGCGCTTCGACGCCCGCCGCTACGAGGTACGGAAGATCGACCGGGCCACCGCGGCCGCGTTCGTGATCCCCCGGCACTACAGCGGCTCCCACGTCGCCTGCCGGCCCTCGTTCGGCCTCTACCGCAGTGACGAGCTGGTCGGCGTCGCCGCCTACTGCGTCACGTCACCCGCCGCGCTGCTCCTGGCCTACCCCGAGCTGACCCCCGGCACCGAGTCGCTGGAGTGCGGCCGGTTCGTCCTGGCCGAGGACGAGCCCGGCAACACCGAGAGCTGGTTCGACGCGCGCTGCCGCGAGCTGCTGCTCGCCCGCGGTGTGCGCGCCGTGCTGTCGTTCGCCGACCCGGTCCCCCGCTACACGTCCACCGGCCGGGTGATCTTCCCCGGCCACGTCGGGTACATCTACCAGGCCGGTGAGTACAAGCGCGCCGGCCGCAGCGAGGATCGCACCCAGTGGCAACTCCCCGACGGCCTGTTCCTGAACGGCGTCACCATGCAGAAGATCCGCAAGCAGGCACCCGGCCACGAAGCGGCCGAACGGCGCCTCGTCGACGAGTACGGCGCCCGCCCGATGCGGGCCGGGGAGAAGCCGGCTGACTGGCTGCGCGACGCGGTCCGTGACGATCCCCGCGTCGGCGTCACCCTGGTCCGCCACGACGGCTGCCACCGGTACCTGAAGGTCCTCGGCACCCGACGGCAGGCCCGCGAGGTGCGGATCAACCGCAACCTGCGGCCGGACTGGGCCGCCCTCGACGACGACGTGCCGCTGCCGGCCGGCCCGTACCCGAAGGAACCGGACAAGGCCCGGCCCGGCCGACGTATTCGCAGGTAGCGACCGAGATCAGGCTTCCCTCCACAAAGGACATGGGGTATCATTATAGGTGTCGGGCCGGGGCGGCAACCCGGCCCGACATCAGAAGCCCACCCCATGGAGGAAGCCCATGACCATCCCCCACCCGATCCCGGCGCACCTGGCGGCGTTGTGCCGGGCCGCTGACGACCTGCTCAACGGCGAGCACGCCACGACCGGCATATCCGACGCCGGCCAACTCCTGGCGCAACTCGTCGCCGCCATCCGAGGCGACACCACCACGGCGCTGGTCAAGCCGTACCTGAGCCCCGTCAACGGCTACCACTGGCTGCTGCGCTACTGGTCGCCCGACGTGGACGAGACGCTGGCCTTCCACGACCCGCTCGCCGCGATCGGACGGCTGGCACGGACGGCGCGGGCTCGCTGGGACCGCGTCGCAGGCTTGACGACGACCGGGTTCACCGTGCCGGCCACGCCACCCGAGAACGACCTCGCCGCCTCGAACCTCTACTTCTGGCATCTGGCCGATGACGCGGAAGGGTTCTGGCTGGAGCGCCAACCCCTCGACGGTCAGTCCGTCGATGACACCCAGGTCACCGGCGAGCGGGACGACTACGTCCTTGGGCACGTCGCCGGGGAGTGGATCTGCGTCTGCGGCAACGACGCCGCCGACGAGGGCTTCGACCCCTGCACTCGCGTCGGTGCCCTGCTGGCGGTCCTGGATTCCTGGGACGGGGTGCTCTATCGGTGTGTGAAGTGCGACCGGATCGTCGCCCAGCCCACCGGGCAGGTCGTCGGCCGGGCCGAGTAACTCTCACCGATCAGCGGCGTCACGCAGCGGCGGCCGGCCCCGAGATTCGGGTCCGGCCGCCGTCGGCATTGCAGCTCAGGGCTGCGGCTGCTCGGCCTCCTTGAGCTGGCTCAGCAACCGCCGTACCACCTGGGAGCTGACGTCGACCCCGAGCCGTTGGCTCAGTTCGGCGGCCAGTACCCGTACCGGCGGCCGCTCCCCGTCGCCGGCGTTGCGCAGAACCGCTTTCAGGTCGACGACTCGGGGCCGCGGGCCTGCCTTACGTCCTCCGTGACGCCGCACTTCGGGGAATGCCCAGGCGGCCGCCCTGTCGCGTCGCCACTGCCACCGCACACGGCGGCCCAGTTCGGGGCTGCGCGGGTCCGGGGCGTCGGGCACTGGCAGGTAGCCGTCCTCTCCCCGCGCCCAGGCGTTTCGGGAGTCCTCCACGTAGCGTTTGAACGTGTCGCGGCTGACTCCACGTAGCTCGGCGAACTCGCCGACCCCGATCAACTCGTCCGGGTCGGCCGCCTCCGTCGTTGCCGGGGGTGTCCGGCGGGTGTTGCGGGCCGCGGCGAAGGCGTCGAGGTCGACCAGAGCGAAGACCTCCTGCCCGTCGACCTGCTCGGCCAGAGGCTCCGGCCAGCCGTGACGAGCACGCCCGGCCGGCGACGCGTACATGTTCACCGTGTTGGCCGCGAGCCCCAGATGCTCGGCAGCACCCGCCCGGTTCGTGGCTTCGCGGCCCTCGACAGTCCAGGTCTTCACGCGGTACCGCCAGGCGAGTAGTAACGGCCGGGGCCAATCACCCGCACGCGGGTGGCGGCAAGGCCCCGGCCGCCCAGAAGCCCGACCCAGGCAACGCCCGTGCCGAACGCGGCCAGTGTAGCGGGCAACAGCAGCAACCCAGCGAGACCGGGCCGATCTCTCATGACGCACTCCTCCCCCACTCAACGCCCCTCTGAAGGGCTTAGAGCCCGTTCCGCAAGGCGGCAACCGCCGACTCGTTGTCTGCGGCCCGGTAGACCACCGGGCCTATAACGATACCCCTTAGGTGGTCGGCTCGCTAGTGAGGTACCCGCGTGCCTCCAGCCACTCTCGTAGCGCCTCGTCGACGATGTCCTGCGGACCCAGACCCGACTGCTCGACCGCGTCAGTCATCCGCTCGTCAAGCTCGGCCAGAATCCGCACGGATACCGCGCTGCGAACCGGCCCTTTTGGTCTCCCTCGCCGCCGCGCCGGGCGGGGGCTCTGCTTGCTGCCGCGAGCTGCTTCAGTGCTCCCCCGGGTGCTGGCGACCTTGCTGGTGTTTGCGCGGGCGACCTTGCTGGCCCGCCCACCAGCGTTGCCGACATCTCGACCGCCATCGTCTGTGCGGGCGGTAGTGCCGGCGGGTTGGCTGGCTTTTTGGCTTGCGGGATTGCTGGCGGGTTCGCTGGTGGTGGTGGCCTGTGTGCCGGTGGTCGTGCTGGCTGACTGGCTGGCGAGTTCGCCAGCGGTCGTGTCGGCTGTTCCGCTCTCGGGTTCGCGTGC
>NZ_JBFAKM010000031.1:5153-95768 GCF_040655695.1 Polymorphospora sp. NPDC050346
CGGTAGTGCCGGCGGGTTGGCTGGCTTTTTGGCTTGCGGGATTGCTGGCGGGTTCGCTGGTGGTGTTGCTGGTGGTGGTGGTGGCCTGTGTGCCGGTGGTCGTGCTGGCTGACTGGCTGGCGAGTTCGCCAGCGGTCGTGTCGGCTGTTCCGCTCTCGGGTTCGCGTGCGGGTGGGATGGCGACAAGGCCAGCGTCTTCGATGGCGCTGAGGCTGTCCCGCGTGCTTGCTGGTCCGCTGTTTAGTCCGCTGGCTGGTTGGCGTGCGGCCTGGATGGCGTTTTGGATGTCGTCGCCGCCATCGTCTGTGCGGGCGGTAGTGCCGGCGGGTTGGCTGGCTTTTTGGCTTGCGGGATTGCTGGCGGGTTCGCTGGTGGTGTTGCTGGTGGTGGTGGTGGCCTGTGTGCCGGCGGTCGTGCTGGCTGACTGGCTGGCGAGTTCGCCAGCGGTCGTGTCGGCTGTTGGGGTGACCGTGTCGGCCGGGTCGCGTTCGGCGTCGCCCGCTCGCCGCAGGGTCTTGCTCCGGGCCTGGCTGAGCAGCTTGCTCATCACGCCACCTCCGAGATGTGGTTCAGGATCTTGACGCAGGCTTGCTGTAGCCTCGCTGCCTCGGGCGTCCCGGCCCCGGTGAACGGGACCCTGGCCGCCCGCGACTCCTGCCGCACCACGTACTTCGGTACGGCTGCCCCGTCGATCAGGCGGGGAACGTGCGGGCAGGTGACGGGGTCGGTGGGGGTCTTCTGGCAGTCGTCGCACCGTGCAGTGCTGTTCGCAGGCCATTCTTGGCCGAACTTTTCGTCGTATAGGTCGGTGATGCCCGTCTTGCGCCTGTCGACGATGTTGCGCAGCACGCCCACGATCGGGACCAGGGGCCGCCCGTTGGTGAGTCGGGATCGCCGGATCGACACGACCGCGTCGCGGACGCCGATGTAGCCGTCCTCTTCTAGCGTGCCGGGCAGCAGCGCGTGTGTGGCAGCCTGCACGGCTGCGGCGACGAGCTTTCCTCCAGGCCGTGGCGGAACGTCGATGAGCACCAGGTGGTACTTCTCGGCGACCCCCTCCAGCGCCAGCGCGAGGCGGTTCTCCATCCCCGGGGTCTGGTCCGATTCGCGATGGCCCAGCGCCCGCTCTGCGGCGAGCACGTGGATGTTGTCCGGCCAGTCCTCACCACTGGGCAGGATCGCCTGGGCAGCCAACCCGCGTGGGGAGACCGGTGCGGGGTCGTCTGGGTCGATGTAGAGCAGGTCGTTCACCGACCACTCCGGGGTGTCGATCCCGAGTTCGTTCGTGGCGGTCGCCCGAGGGTCGAGGTCGATGACCAGGACGGTCTTGCCGTTCTCGGCCATGACGGTGGCCAGAGCAACCACCAGCGCGGTCTTGCCGACCCCGCCCTTCTCGGAGAAGACGATCAGGACGATCGTCTCGGTGCGAGGATCCCAGCGCAGCTCAAAGTTGTCCACGCCAAGCTCGCGCAGCACGTCGTACACAGTCGTTGTCACATGACCCCCCAGGTTCAGGTACCGCTAGCGTCGCGGACAGCATTTCCGCTGGCGGAATCGCTGGCAACACGGCCCGCCGAGATGGTTGCGAATCGTTCACCCTGACCGAGAGAGTCCGGGGGCAAGCTGACCCGGACCGCAGGCGCCTCGGCGCCGAGGACCGGAAGCGGCGCGGCAGCACCTGCCCTTCACGCCGTTTTGGCTGATCACGGTGTCAATCCGGTCGTAGCGTCGAGGGGTGCTCGTGTTCGTCTCGCCGCCGGATTGGTGGGGGCAGGCGTGGCGGATCGAGATGTGGCGCTCGGGCACGGTCCGGGTGTTTCGGCTGGACGGGCATGAGGTGTCGTCGTCGCCGTTGAGCCGTCCGAGGACGGTCGCGGAGCTGGGGGAGTGGCTGGTGGAGCGACGCCTGGATCCGGACCAGCTACGGCAGGCGTAGCCGGCCCGCTAGTCCGCCAGGCTGCTGCGGTTGGCGAGCTACACCAGACCGGCCTCGACCAGCCGGCGGGCGTTGCGGGCCAGTGTCGGCTGGTGGAGCGCCGCCATGCGTAGCCGTTCGACGGCCTCGGCCAGGGCGTAGGCGTCGAACGGCCAGCGTGGCCACCACCGGTGCAGGATCGGCGTGACGGCGTCGACGACCATGTTCAGGGTGCTGTCGGCTGGCAGCCGGTTCAGTACGGCGGCAACGTCGTCGACCGTCTTGAGCGCGTCGCCCTCGTAGTCGCCCAGCGGCTGGCCGGTGCGCCGCCAGGCGGCGGCCAGCTCGACCACCGCCGCGGCGGCCGCGCGGACGCCGTCCGCCAGGTCGACGTCGCTCAGCGCGGCCAGCTCCCGCACGCTGGCGGCGGCCGTAGCAGGGTCGTACGCGCCACTCACCTGTCCGACAGTAGGTATTGGTCGAACGTCTGCCCAGCCCGGCCCCGTGCCGCTCCACCATCTGCCTTGTGCTTCCTAATTTAGGAAGCTAGGCTTTGGGTGAAGGTCAGGGGAGCCCCCCAAGACCCGTCTGGAGGGAGTCGGTCGTGGCGACCACCACCACCTATGGCAACTGGACCACCGTCGTCGACCGGTTCTCCGCCGGCTTCGAGCACGGCATCACCGAGGCGCTTGGCGACCACGGCGGGGACTTCGACATCGCGGCCATCGCCGCCGACTACCACCAGGCCATCAACGAGGCACTTCCGCCCGGTGTCACCCTGAACGGCGACGAGTTCTACGGCCCCGCGCACGCCGCCGACCAGCAGTTCGCCGGCTACCCGCACAACGAGCACGGCGAACTGGACATCAAGGCGATCATCGACTCCATCGACTTCTGGGCCATCGTCGCCAAGCACGACCCTGACGCCTGACCCTGCCCGTCACCTGCGGCCCCCGGGATCCCGGGGGCCGCAGCCGTTCCATCAGGAGACCAAGCATCGTGACTGTGATCCACACCGACCCGCCGGACATGCCCGAGGACGAGCGGATGACTGACGCCGAGTTCAAGGTCGTCCGCGAGTACCTCGGTGTCACCGGCGATTGGCTTGCCGGGTTTCTCGGCGTCACTCCCCGGACGTTGCGCCACTGGGAGACCGGGACCTACCTGATTCCTGATACCGCCCGCTTGGCGCTTGAGCGTCTGGAGCAGGAGGCCGGCGAGTTCGTCGGGGTACTCGTCGAGAAACTGAGGGATGCGCGAGACGTCGCGGTGGTCACCTACCGGACCGATGAGGACTTGCGCGCCGCCCATCCCGAGGTCGACCGGCCAGCCTCCTGGCACCGGGCCGTCATTGCTCGGGTGGCCCAGGAGGTGCCCAATCTGTCGATCGTCTACGCGCCCAAGGACGACCGGTGACCAACACCGCTATCGGACTTGCCCCCGGGGGACTGCGGCCGGCCGGATGGCACCGGCCGGCGGTGGCCCGGCCGCTGCACTCGATCTCCGACGTCGAGGTGGTACACGGATGACCCGGCTGTGGCGGCATCAGCGGCTGGCGGTGGCGGCCGCGTCGGACGTGCTCGCCGCCGGTGGCCGGGCGACGGTGGTCGCCGCGTGCGGCACCGGCAAGACCCTGGTCGGGGCGACGGCCGCCGGCCGGCTGGCCGGCCGGGGCCGGATCCTGGTGGTGGTGCCGACCTTGGACCTGCTGGCGCAGACCCTGGCCGTCTACCGGGACGAGCACGGGCCCGGCCGGCACCTGGTCGCGGTCTGCTCGGCTGCGGAAGCGGTCGGCGACCGGCACACGGTGGCGGTGACGACGTCGCCGGCGTCGCTGGCGGCGGTGCTGCGTGCCGACGAACCGGTGACGGTGCTGTGCACCTACGCGTCGCTGCCGGTGGTCGCGGCCGCGCACGCCGATCACGACCTGCGCCGGTGGGACGTGGTCGTCGTCGACGAGGCGCACCGGACGGCCGGCACGATCGGCAAGCCGTGGGCGCAGGTCCACCACGACGGGCAGATCCAGGCCGCCCGCCGGCTGTATCTGACCGCAACGCCGCGGGTCTATCTCGGCGACGACGACGCGGACCTGGTCTCGATGAACGACCCGGAGACCTTCGGCCCGGTCGTGCACCGGCTCGGGTTCGGCGAGGCGATCGCGGCCGGGCTGCTGGCCGACTACCGGGTCGTGGTCCCGGTGGTCACCGACGCCGAGGTGCACCGGCTGCTGCGGCCGGGGGCGGAGGCTGATCCGGCGCTGCTGGCGGTACAGGTGGCGACGCTGCGGGCCGCCGCCGCCTACGACCTGCGGCGGGTCATCACCTATCACACCCGGGTCGCGTCGGCGCGGGCGTTCGCCGAAACCCTGACCACCGCGTGGGACGCGGTCGACGAGCGTGGACCCGGCCGGCTGTGGGCGAGATGGATCGCCGGCGAGCAGACCGCCCGGCTACGGCGCGAACTGCTGGCCGATTTCGCCGCCGGCGACGACCAGCTCGCTGTGCTCGCCAACGCCCGGGTGCTGCGGGAGGGGATCGACGCCCCGGCCACCGACGGCGTGGTGTTCGCCGATCCGTTCGGCTCGGTGATCGACACCGTGCAGGCGGTCGGCCGGGCGCTGCGGACCGGCGGCCGCACCGACAAGGTCGCCACGATCGTCGTGCCGGTCTTCGTCGGCCCCGACGAGCAGGCCGAGGCGATCCTGGACGCGTCGGCGTACCAGCCGCTGTGGCGCACGCTGCGGGCGCTGCGCGCCCACGACGATCGGCTGAACGACTGGCTGCTACGCACTCGCCCCCGTTCCATCCCCGACGGAGACGGCCCCCGGTCGGCGGACCTGTCCTGGCTGCGGCTGCTCGGCGTCGACGAGCCGGACGACCTCGCCCTGGCCATCACCGTCCGCACCGTCGGCGCCCGCAGCGTCGAGTGGCGCACCGGGTACGCCGCCGCCCGCCGATGGCACGTCGTCCACGGCAGTCTCAACCCGCCCCAGGACTACGTCGCCCCGGGCGGGTTCCGACTGGGATCCTGGGTGGACTGGCAGCGGTGGCTCAACAACCGCGGCAGCCTGCCCCCAGCACGGGCCGAGGCCCTGGAAACGCTCGGGATCGTCTGGTCGCCCCGCCGAAGCCAGTGGGAGCAAGGATTCGCCGCAGCGGCGGCCTGGGCGGCCGAGCACGGTCACCTCGCCGTACCCGTCGGCGAGGTCGCCAGCGGGATCCGACTCGGGGTATGGCTGCGTAACCAGCGCAGCCGCCTCGATGAGGTGCCCGCCGAGCGGCGGACCCGGCTGGCCGCCCTCGACCCGCTCTGGCACCTGCCGTTCGGGCTGGCCTGGCACCGCGGTCTCGCCGAGGCCCGCGCCTTCCGCGCCGCGAACGGGCACCTGGACGTCAAGCGGACCCACGTCACCTCCTCCGGGCACCGGCTCGGGGAGTGGCTGCACACCCAACGCCAGGCCCGCGACGACCTGACCGCCGAGCAGCGCGACCTGCTCGACGCGATCGGCATGAACTGGCAGATGCTGTCACCGCACGAGCAGACCTGGCGCGAGCACCTACGCGCCGCCACCGTATGGCACGCCGAGTACGGGCACTTGGAGGTGCCGCAGAAGCACGTGACCGGCGACGGGATCCGGCTCGGCGTCTGGATCAACAACCTTCGCCGTCGGGCCGCCACCCTGTCGCCCGACCGCCGGCAGGCCCTCGACCGGCTCGGGATGCGCTGGTCGGGGCCGCCCGTGCCCGCGCCACCCGTGCCCGCGCAGCGCGGGCCGGCGCCACAGGTGAGGTTCCAGCCGCCGGCCGGTTGACCGAAAACGGCGCCGCCACCAGGTCGGTGGCGGCGCCGTTTCCACGGAATCGGCGTCTACGTTCGCCGTCGAAGACGCTGGTCGAGCAGGTACAGGTCGGGCAGCCGGGCGGTGAGGACCGGCGTCTGCGACGAGCGACGGAAGGCGGGCAGGCTGAACGCCACCCACCACAGGGCGGCGATCGCGGCCGCGGCCGGGCGGCCGGTGCCGGTGGTGGCGTCGTAGACCATCGCCACGGTCGCCGCCCCGAACAGGGTCCAGCCGATCCGGGCGCCGACCGCCCGGGTACAGGCCAGCAGGAAGAAGACGACGCCGGTCGCGGCCCAGGTCCACCACAGGGTGTCGCCGCCGACGGGCAGCCCGCCGGCATGCTGGCCAGTCCACTCCCGAACCGGGTCGAGCACGACAGTCACACCGGCCCAGTCGCGCAGCCAGCCGGCGCCGCCGGCGACGCCCGAGCGGGCGAACTCGAGCACCCAGCCGCCGATCGGGATGACGACCAGGGCCAGCAGCAGCAGCGCGAGCAGGATCGCCGCGGCGGTCAGCATCGGGGCGCCCCACGGCGGTGGCCACTCGTCTTCGTCGGCGCGGTGGCGGTGGAAGCGGTGCCACTGGTGGCGGCCCCACTTGTCGAGCATGGTGCGCCAGTCGCCGTCGTCGGTGTCGACGATCGGCTCGTCGACCTGTTCGGCGTGGTCTTTCGTTGTGGTCACCGGTCGTCCTCGTCCTCGTCGCGGGGGTCGTCGACGGCCACCGGCTTGCCCAGCCTGGCGGCCTCCAGTTGCTGCCGGGTCAGGACGGTGCCGGCCGGCCATTTGCGCTGTAGCAGCGTCAGCAGTCCTTTCGGGGCGCCCTGGAGGCTGGCCGGGGCTGCGGCGTTGATGTCGTCGAGCAGCCGGTCGACCAGCCGGGACAGGCTGGCGGGCCCGGAGCCGCTGTAGCCCCAACTGGTGCCGTAGTAGGGGTCCTGCGGCGCCGGCCACAGGGTGCCGTCGGCGGTTCGGATCCAGATCGGTCCGTCGAGCACGAGCTGGTGCAGCGGGGTGGTGGCCGGCAGGCGTTGCGGCACGGCGGCGCGGATCATCCCGTCGGTGGTTCGTACGGCGGGCACCCCGGTCTGCGGGTCGACCAGGACGGCGGCAAGGCCGTCGGGGTCCAGTACCTCAACTGCGGCGGTGCGTTTGCCGGGCTCCAGCCGGGCGCCCCACTCCATCGCCCACCGGCTGCTGGCCGCGAACTCTGCGACCCGGCTGTATGGCAGGTCCTTGCCCGAGTTCCAGCGCCGCGCGGCGCGGACGCAGCGGGCGGCGAGCTGGTCGTCGCGGTCGAGCAGTTCCAGCCAGCCGGCCCGGCGCACCGTCTCGTCGACGTCGCCGGCGTCAGGGACCGGCAGCGGCCGGGCCGCGACCACGACCTCGTCGTCACCGAGGTCGGTGTCGTCGAGCAGCTCCAGGTCGTGGGCGGCGCTGTCGGCGGCCTGCCGGTACGCCACCCGGGCCAGGTGGACCAGCGTCCGGGCGGTCGGGGCGGCCTGCTCATAGGTGGCCGCCATTGCCAGCAGCGCCTCGGTGTCCAGATCGGCGGTGGCCAGCGTCGTCACCGGTGCGTCGCCGGGCCGCCACGCCGACAGCAGCCGGTGTTGGCGCATCTGCACCGGCCACCACGGCAGCGGCTGGTCGAGCACCCGGGACAGCGTCTTCCACGACACCGGGTACGTGCGCCCGGGAATCCCCGGCAGGACCCCGGTCAGCTCCGGACCGTCCATCCACAGGCCGGTGACCGCGATCGTCGCCGCGTCCCCGGGCAACGGCGACGGCGGCCCGACCGGCGGCCCGTCGACGTCGTCCAGCGGCCACAGCACACTGACCCGGCCACGGCTGGTGTGCCAGCGCATCACCACCAGGCCGTCGTCGGCCACCGCCCTGCCGTACACCGCCCGGAAGTGGTGCCGGTTCGGCGTCCAGGCCGTCACCGGCACCCGGTCGACGAGCTGCCCGCCCTTGTGCGCCAGCGCCCACGCGTAGACGTCGTCCGGCGACCACCACGGCGTGCCGTCCTCGATCCCGGTCGGCGTCAACCCCCGGTACCGGTGCCACCACCACGCGGTCAGCCGCGGCTCGCCCAGCAATTCCGCGACCGCGCCGAGTCCCAGCCGGCGCGACTCCCCAGGTCTACTACCCACTCCACACCCCTCCGTGACATGCCGATCGCTGATCGTCACTGTGCCAGAGGTGTCCGACATGGACATACCCCGCGACGACCTCGCCGACCGGACTGGCGGAGGTCTGTGGAGCCGGTGCAGGAAGGGGCACAAATAAGAACCACGGACCGTAGTCACTGATGGTGACGCCTGCGAGGTTTCGTTTCCGTCCCCAGGTGCCACGCCTGAGTCCAGTGACGTTCGTCACACACCGGGTTTGTCCAGCACGAACGCCCCCACGCGCGCGGGGATCTGGTGCACGTCCGCCGCGCATGAGGATGGTTCGCGTTCCGTTCGATATTGCGGAGCGTGATATCGACTCGGGAGAATCTGTTGACGTCGGCCCGGTAAACTGTCGCTGCCGGTACGACCCTGGTCGCCGCCCGAACCGCATCGATGGCTGACGAGGTCCGGTCCGCAACGGGGTGGGCGTGTACAACGGCTCCAAAATGCCGCTCGCCCGAAGTCGGGGCCGTCCGGAAAGTCGGATCCCGTAGCCGTACAACTGTCCTACCCGGCCCGCGGTGACGGTCCTACTTGTACGTAGCTTCCGGCCCGGCCAGGCCCGCGTGTGGCGACTCGCTCTGTGCGTGGTCCACCCCGGGGCCAGAGCCAGTAGAGTTGCTTCCCGACGGAAGACCCCGCCGGCCCTGCCGCCCGGGCCAGGCTCCCAGCCTCTCGATGTCCATCACGAGGAAGGGGGCTGAGGTAGCCCCCGGAGCGCAGGGAGAAAGGGTTGTCCGTCGAACGGCAGTGCCCCAAGGGGTGTCGGCGTGCCCGGCACAGGACCACCGGCCGGTGGCGACAGGTCGGCGAGGTGACCTACCTCGTCATCCGGATCGCCATCGTGATCGTCCAGGTGGTACTCGCTGCAAATGGAAGTGGCCCCGCCTAAGCGGAGCCACCACGGGAGGCGTCCCGCCTGCAAGCTGGCAGGCGTGGGCGGGGCGTTCTCCTTCACTGGGGGACACGCATGATACGCCATGTGAGCATGGCGTAGGTGTCCGAATTCCCGGCACCAGTTTGGCACACCGCATTCCGGCCCTGCCAGCTAACGCGCGACAGACCACCGTTCGGCGCAGGACTTTGCACCGGTCCGTCGAGTTCGACCTGGGGAATCCACCAACCGTCAACGCCGCGGTGGCGAGAAGCCGTCACCGGTGACGGTCAACGAACGCCGCCAGTTCAAGGTCTCGACCACCTTGCCCGGCGCAGCCAGGTCCTCACCGCCAGGGCCGCGCCGTCCTGATGCGCCGTCCAGATCAGCGCGCTGCAGCCGGTGTAGGCGATCTTCGGGGTGTCCGGTGCCGCGTGCTTGGCTCGCGTCACCTCGGCGACCTGTTCGGCGGCCACGACCACGTCAGCCGACCCGATACCCGGGGCGATCTCGTCGTTCGACCAGGTCGTCGCGGGCGCCGTCGGCCACCGCCGCGGCGACGAACGCGTCGACGCGACCGTACTTGACCGCAGTCGTGTGACCGTCCCAGGCGGTGGGGTGGGCCGGCAGGTGCCAGGACACCTGACCGACGTCGGGCAGCTCGATGTAGACCACGACCGGTCGGGGATCGGTCGGGTCGTAGCCGACGCCGGCCGGGATCCCGGCCTGGTGCGCCAGTCTGAGCGAGGCCCAGATCAGCGCGTTGCGTCGGGCGTATGCGGCGGTGATCTCGGGGGTGTCCGGGCCGGTATGGCCGTGCCGGGACGGGTCGCTGGCCGCGATGTCCGCCAGTGTGGCCGCGAGCTGGGTCCAGGCGTCGGTGGTGGACATGTGTAGTTCCTCCCTACTCGCTGGCGGTCTTGGCGAGGGCGTGAACGGATGCGGTGGTGACGCCGCCGGCCGGGCCGGGAGACAGGCGCCCGGCTGCGACGAGCTTGCCGATGTACTGCTTGCTCACGCCGGTCATCGCGCCAGCGACGGCATACGAGACGACCTCGGCGCGGGGGTGGCCGATCGTGCGGGCGACGGCCCGCCCGAGCGGGGTGCGCCACCACTCGGTGGGCGGGTCGACGGTCGGCCACAGCACGTCGACCAGGTGCCTGGCGACCCGTTCGGCGTAGTAGCCGTCGGTGTCGAGCTGCGCCGCCCACGCCGCCGCGCACGCGGGCAGCTTCGCCGCGGTGGGCGGGGCGGCCGGGCCGAGCAGCCCGTCGAGGGCGGCGACGACGCGCCCTACCTCGGTACGGATCTGCTCGGCCAGCGTGGTGGCGTGGTCAGCCACGACCCGCCACCAGGTCGTCTGCGGTGACGGTGACGACGTCGTCGGTGCCCGGTGCGTAGTCCCAGGCCAGCCACAGGTCACCCTCGCGGTAGACCCCGGGCTCCACCTCGCTGCCGGTCCGGGCCTCGTCGGCCCGGTCCTGGTCGGTCTCCCCGGCGGCGAGCGGTTCGGCCAGCCGGTCGAGGGCGGCCGCGAGGTCGTCGCGCAGCCGCTGTTCGAGCCGGGCCCGCCCGTCCGCGCGCTTGCCCCGCGTCACCTCGGCGAGCTGTTCGGCGGCCGCGACCACGTCAGCCGGACCGATCCCCGGCACGATCTCGTCGTCCGAGTCCGGCTTGCTGGTGCCGGTGACCTCGTCCCAGTCGACGGTCAGCCACTCTCCGCAGCCGTGCTGCTTGTCGTGCTCCTGTAGTTGCCCGCCCGCCTCGCCCAGGTTCAGTCCGACCGGGCAGTCGCTGTTCATCTGCACTGCCTGGCCACAGCTTGGGCACCGGTCGTACGGCCGGTCCGCCCACACCACAACACGGGCGACGTACACGCCGCGGACGTCCCGGCCGCCAAGCACTCGCGCGTAGATGCCCTTCGGCAGCCGCAGTTCGGTCAGATCCACTTCCACACCTCCGGTTGACGATTGCCGTCAACCTACCGCAGGTTGACGATTGCCGTCAACCTGCGGTAGGTCGCCGCTGGGCCCTGTTCGTTATACGAACGTTCTACGATGGGGGCATGGGTTACGACTGGCTGCCCGAGGCGCTGGCCGCGTTGTCCGGGGTCGAGCCGTACGAGGTGGCGCAGGTCCTCGGGGCGCCACGGCGGCTGCCGCTGGCCGCCACCAGCGGCGGCCTGTGGTTCGTGGCGGTGATGGGCCGCACTCGGACCGGTCGACCGCTGGTTGTCGCGGTCCGCAAGGTCGACGACTTCGACCAGCAGATCATCGGGGCCCGGGAGATGACCGCCGAGGAGCTCAAGCGGTTCGAGACATGGGAGGAGGCCGGCGCATGAGCGACGGAAACAACGAAGTGGTACGGGCGGCGGCAGCGTTCGCCGCCGGACAGGTCGAGTACGACGACACCGCCCAGGTCGAGCTGCCACCGACCCCGGACACCGAACCGATGGTGGTGCGGGCTTTGCGCATGCCGCCGGAGTTGGACCGGCGGGTCGAGCAGGCGGCCCAGGCCGCCGGCGTGACGCAGTCCGCCCTGATTCGCGAGTTCATCGAACTCGGCCTCACCGAACTGGCGCAGGACGCCACGGTGTCCGTGGCCGCGATCCGCCGCGCGGTCGCGCACGCCATCCAGTCTGACCGTCACCAGGCCGACCGGCCTGCCGCCTGACCCCACGCGGAGCCCTGCCGCCCAAGCGGCCCGCTCCGGACGCCCCGCCGATTCCGTGTGATCGGCGGGGCGTCGGCGTAAGTCCCGAGGTGGGACCCGCCGGTCGGCGTGCCCAACCGGGCACCGTTCCCCGGCAGCGGCAGCCCGCGAAAAGCGTCCACAATTCAAATTCAAGCCCCCCCTTGAATTTCGGGCTAGAGATTGAATACTGTGTTGGCTATGACGTTGACGGTGCAGGTCACAGGGCAGACAGCGGCCGGGCGTCGCTGGGAACTGATCGATCAGAAGACCAGCTACGCCGGCCAGCCTCTCTACCTGATCCGCCTCGACGGTCAGGAGAGTTGGGCCGGCCCCGACATCGCCCGCGAGATCCGCATGCAGGTCGACCCGGAGTGGGCCGCCCGGCAGCGGGAGATCGCCCGGAAGCAGGCGGAGGAGCAGGCCGCCGCCGAGCGGGCCCGGCAGGCGAACGAACGCCGGCGGTCCGAGTGCGAGCGGGACGGCCGTCGCGTATTCGTGCGGTACGGGTTCGCGCGCAGCGGCTACCGATCGGTCAACCGCCGGGACGACCGGCTCGAAGCCGGCCTGTCCGTCTACCCGGCCTGGATCATGCCCGACGGCGCGGTCGTGCTCGACATGCGCGGCATCGACTTCGTCAGCTTCCTGTTCGGCGCGTTCCGGGAGCGGCAGATGTACGTGGCCATGGGCCGGCCGACGCCGGTCGGCACCGGCAGCGACGGCGAGCCGCTGCTCGGCCGCTTCGCACTCAAGAAGATCAACGACGACAACACGGAGTACGTCTACTGATGACCGACCCCCACCTCGACCCGGACCGCCGGCACGACGTCGTCTTCCTGTTCGACGTCACCGACGGAAACCCCAACGGCGATCCGGACGGCAACAACGCCCCCCGCACCGACGACGAGACCGGCCACGGCCTGGTCACCGACGTCGCCATCAAGCGCAAGATCCGCGACACGATCCCCGTTCTCTACCCCGACGAGCCCGGCTACTCGATCTTCGTGGAGGCTGGGATCGCGTTGAACACCCGCTTCGCGCAGGCGATCGCGCGAGCCGGCGCGGCCACGGACCCGGCCGCCCAGGTCGCCGCGATGTACTACGACGCCCGGATGTTCGGGGCGGTGCTCACCCAGGGGCCGGGCAAGCCGGCGGCGCAGATCCGCGGCCCCGTCCAGGTGACGTTCTCGCGCAGCATTGACCCCGTCATGCCGGTCGACCACGCCATCACCCGCGTCACCCAGAGCCGCCAGGCCGACATCGACAAGGGGGAGCGGACCGAGCTGGGCCAGAAGTGGACCATCCCGTACGGCCTGTACCGCGGCAACCTGTTCTACTCCCCGTCCCGGGCGACGAAGACCGGCGTCACCACCGACGACCTGGCCGCGCTGTGGCGAACCATGCAACTGATCTTCGAGCTGGACCGGACCGCGACCCGAGGCGTGATGGCGCTGTGCGGCCTGTACGTCTTCTCCCACCGTGACCGGTACGGCGTCGCGCCGTGGAAGACCCTCGACGCCCTGGTCTCCATCCCCGGCCGGCAGCCCGACGGCCCGCCCGCCCGCCGGCACACCGACTACCAGTGCACGGTCGACGACACCCGCCTACCGGACGGCGTGGACCTCACCGTTCTTGCCCACGCCTGGAACTGAAGGGACACACCATGAGCGACACCCTCGGCTACGGTGCCGAACCCGACGACGTCGCCGGCCTCTTCCAGATGCTTTGCGGCGACCTGCTCGACGAGACCGACGACCTCGTCCTGTACACGGCGTTGACCCGTGAGCAGGTCCTGGTCCAGGCCCTCGTCTCCTACATCCGGGCACGTCGCGGAGAGCTGGTCGCCAAGATGGTCAAGCAGCAACGCGACGCCGCCACCAACGCCGGCGAACCGATTACCGTCATTGAGGCACGCAACCGAGTCGCCACCACCACCGGCCTCGGTACCCACCAGCGGGTTGCGCAACTCAGCCAGGCCCGATAGCAGCACCCCCCAGAACGGCCCCGCACCCTGACCAGGGTGCGGGGCCGGCCGCCATCAAGGGTAACCCTTGATGGCGGGGATATCAAGGGTTACCCTTGACGTATTGCAGGTGCAACCCAAGGAGTCACCAATGCCCAAGTTCAACCAACTCACCAAACGCGAGCAGCAGCACGCCCGCCAACTCACCGAACAAGCCTGGGCCGCCGGCCTCACCGACGCCACCGTCTCCCAGGTCGCCCAAGACCTAGACGGCTGGGAGACGCGAATCCGCGAAGCGCAGTCCGCCAAATGACCACCCGCGCTGACCTCCCCGCAAACCCCGCCGCCGCCCACGCGGCGGTGCTCGATCTTCTCGACGAGAACCGACGCGAAGGACAGCAGCTTCGCGCGGTTCGCGCCGCCATCCTCCGCGAACTCGCCGCCACCAACGGCGGCGACATCCGCGCCACCGCCCAACAAGCCGGAGTCTCCGACATGGCCTTGCGGGAAACCCTCGTCGCCGACCTTGTTCGTACCATCCACGCCGCGACCGCCACGGCCGGCATCAGTCGCAACGATTACAAGATCGACGCCGGCAGCAAAGCGCACCCCGCCAGGGTCACGCTCGCACTCACCGGGGACGCGCCCGACGAGGGCGACGACGACATCGACCCGTACACCGGCAACCGCCCGCGGCCAGGCGTCGACTCAGCCCGCATCGGACGCATGAACGAGGCCAGCAATATCCTGACCGCCCTCAACAAGGCCGGCCTTGAAAGCGCCGACGCCGATGGCTTCGTCCTCGACGTCGGCAACGCCGGTCCCATCTGGGCGCTCGCCCAGCACAAGCCGGTCACCGTCACCTGGAAGGCGTGACGTCGCCTCCTTCGGCCGCTGCGCGCAGCGGAGTTCGACGCAGCCGGCCCCGGCCGGCGCCCAGACTCGACGATGGCTGCATCGTCCGGCGGGGAGCGGACCCTCACCACCGTCGACGCCCCGCCCGATTCCGTGTGATCGGCCGGGGCGTCGGCATCTCCAGTGGCGCTATGCCGGCGGCAGCCCGTAGCCCGCCGCGATGTGCAGGAGCAAGGCGGTGACGACCGGCTGCCCGGCCGCCATGAGGTAGTCCACGGCACGGCCGATCCCGGCGGTGACGCGGCCGGTATCCGGCTGCGCCTGCTGGACCTCGTGGTGCACCGCTTCGAGCTGGGTGCGGGCGCCGGTCCTGGTCTCGTCGGCCAGCGGCAGCCTGTCGAGGGCGGCGAGCAGGGTCTGCACGAGGTTGGCCACGCCGGCTGGGTCGATGCCCGTGGTAGTGGTGTTCAGGGTGGCCCCGGGGCTGGCGATCGCCATCGCGCCGTTGTTTTGGACGATTGACTCGAAGTTGTTGACGGTGTGCCCGCGCCGCTGGCCCTGCTGGCCCGCCACCACATCTCCTTCGTACTGTTCGACGCAGTCCCGGCCGTCGCTGGTCAGCTTCACCCGCACCGGGCCCGCCGTCTGGCCGGTCATGATGCCCTCGATGAGCTTCTGCTCGCACAGGTACAGGGCCGCCTGGTCGATGTCGTGCTCGGTCAGCCGGTCGCCGAGGTAGACCGCCTCGGCGCTGTGCAGTACGTCCATCGTGTCCGGCCAGTCCACCCCGTTGACGTGCTGCTGGTACATCCACCGCAACAGCACGGTCCGCGTCGTCTTCGCCCGCCGGGCCGGATCCTTGACCTTGCGGCGGTGCTGCTCCGCCAACGCCCGGCCGGTGGCCGTGAGCCTCGCGGCCGGTCCGTCACTCGACGAGAAACTTCTCACCCAGTCCCGGGCCGCGCATATCCTGACCAGCTCGAACGCGTGTTCCTCGTCTGCCTGGTACGCGCTGACGTCGACGGCCTCGCGGGGCCGCGTCGGCTGGTCGTCGATCCAGGCCAAGAAGGCCGGGAGTTCCTCTTGCAGATCCACTTGGTGTCCAAACAGGTCCGGCTCGATGTGCCGAGCCCTTGTGCAGTGCACGGTAACCGCGTGAGGGGCTAGCGTCCCGGGCCTTCGCTGTCGGACGCCGACGTGTCCCTCGGCTGGCCGACCTACATCACACCTTGCACCCTAGGGTCTTGTAGTCACTTTGACCCTAGGGTAGCGTTTCGATTGGGGATGGTGCCGGATTCGCAGCCATCACCCACCAGCCCAGCCTCCGGTGTCGACCACCCTGCGGCGTGGGCTCCGACCTGAGAGGAGTTCCCCCGGTGACCACCAGCACGTCCTACGGCGGCAAGTACGGCGACGCCACCCAGCGCGACGGCATCCTCGAGTACGTCGCTGGCGACAGCACCCTGACCGGGCACGAGCGGAACGTGCTCGCCGACCGGCTGTTCACCGTGCTGCGTGCCGAACTCGACGCCCTACTGCCAGAGGGGGTGACCTGGCAGCCGGACACCGCAGAGTTCGTGCACCCAGTCGACGCGACACTGCCGGCCGGTGACGAGATGGACGACCTCTTCGCCCAGGCGTGGCAGGCCGTCGAGGCACGGTACGAGGTGGTCGAGCGGGAGATGTTCGGTGACCTGCCGGCCACGGTCGAGGACCTGGAGGCCGCGCTGAAGGCGATCGGAGACCCGATCCGGCGGGCCCGGGTCGCCACCCTGCTGGTCGACGCGGGCATGCGGCAGATGGCCGGCCTGGTACGCGCGGAGGCGGTCCACGCGGCGAGGGGACAGGGCCTGAGTCGACCGGAGATCGCGGAACAGCTCAACACCGGCGTCGCGGCGGTCAGCAAGCTCGCATCCGAGCACAGGGCCAGGCTGCGCGAGATGACCCCCGACCGTGCCCGGCTGGAGCATGCCAAAGAGCGGGTGGACGCGCTGATCGACGACCCGTTCGGCGGGCAGATCCTGCGCGACCTGGTGCCACGCGGACACAAGATCACCACCGCGCTGGGGGAGGAGCGTGCCGAAGACGCCATCCGGCGCTGCATGAGTGACAGCGCTCTGCCGACCGTCATGGCCGTCGACGAGCAGGGGCAGCAAGAGCTGACCCTGCTGTTGGTGGATCAGCCCGAGCCCGGAAAGGTCACCCTGACCCGGCCGGGAGACTGGCGCCCCGTCGCCGTCGCCGTCGCCGATGACGCGGCCGCGACGCTGTCCGAGCTGATCGAGGCGATGCGGGCTGCGCACCGCGACCCGGAAGCCGACTGACCGCCATCACTCAGCATTGCTACCCTAGGGTCTTGATTCGACTTTGACCCTAGGGTAGTGTTCTGGGTGTTGGGGAAGTCCTCAGCGGACATTGAAAACTGAACAGGGAGGCCAGCATGGCCCTTGGCGACACTGTCATGTCGTCGTCGAAGCGCTCGTATCACGTCGATATTCAGCACCCGGGCCGGAACGAGTGGAACCAGATCCACGGCTTGGCCTGGGAGACCACCAAGGACCTCGAAGAGGCCCGGCAGTACGCGAAGCGGGTCGCGGTGGACCACCCCGGTAGCCAGGTTCGGATCATCCTGAACATCGCCATCAGGCACTACAACTTCAGCACCGGCAAGTGGAAGACGATGGTCTTCGACCCCCGGGTTGTCATCTGACGCGGCGGCCCGTACCCGAGATCCGGGTACGGGCCGCCGCTTCGTGTTCAGGCCGCGGCGTTACCCACCCCGGCCGCCCAGCTCCCAATCGCGGAAAGTTTGAAACCTTATGTGCGAGCGATAGCCGGCCTACTGGCTAAGATCCGGGCATGAGAGTGGTCAACGTGCGCTGTCCGAAGCCGATGGCGAGGGAGCTGGGTGTCGGTGTGGCCGCAGCCCGCGCTGCCGAGCGGAGCTGGTTGGAGGAGCGACGTGAACAGGTGCGCCTGCGGGTGCTCGACGAGGACCTGTCGGCCGCGAAACGGCGGGTGCTGCTCGGCGAGTTGAATGCCGAGTTCTACCGGCTGCGGGCCGCCGGGGTGTTGGTGGGCACCAGGACCGCGTTCGTGCTGCCTGCGTTGCGGTCAGTGCTGCAGACCAAGGGCTGGACTGTGCGTCGGTGGAGGCCCGTGCCGCGGCAGCCGGCCGGCCGGCCGTGGGGAACCCACGACCAGGGCTTCGACGCCCGGGTCGCGCTGCACCTCCCCGACGACGTCGCCGAACTACTGGTCCGGGCCTGCTACTGGGTCTCGAAGCCGGCCGTGGACAAGCTCCAAGCCTGGTACGACCTGCACGGCGACCACTGGCGCGGCCGGCTGCACGACCCGGACGCCCGATGGATCGGCGCCGGCCCCAGTCACTCCGACCTGTCGGAACGCGACCGGCTGGCCGCGCAGGTCGTGACGACCGGCATGGTGCTGCGCGAGGCGATCAGAGCCTCCCTCGAAGTCAATAAGGTTGAAACCTAACCGCCTATTAGATGCGCTCTGACCTGCGGTTTTATGCTGCAAGAATGCTTGACCGCCGCTCCGGTGGGATCTACTGTGGTCGGTATGTTGCAGATCAGAGTGGAGGGTGACCCGGCCGAGGCCGACGCGCTGCTGGAAAGGCTCGCGGCAGCCGGGGTCGAGGTGCAGCGGTCGACCACCAAGGACCGTGGCGGGTTCGTGCACGTCTACGCGATGGCGCGGATGCCGGACTGGCAGCCGGCATCGGCCGGCCCGGTGCGGGTGCCGTCGACCGTGGGCCGGGCCGTCGCTGTACGGGACGATCGCGGCCTGCGGCGGCGCCGGTGACCACCGAGACGACCGAAGAAGTAGTCGGCTACGGGCCGCACCAACTCGCCGACCGGCTCGGCCTGTACCGCGGCGAGATGGAACGGGCCCACGAGCACGGCCTGGTCCCGGATCCGGATCTGGAAGACGGTCGCTGGTCCGAGGCCACCGCGGCGGCGATCGCCAAACGGGTAGCCGAGCTGCGTGCCGAACTCGACGCCGAGCAGGCCCTCGGCGCCGCCCGGTGCGCCCGACACCTCGCCGACCGCACCGGGCTGAAGGTCCGGGACGTCGACATCACCACCGCCGTTGACGCCGGGCTGCTGGCGGCCGCCGGCGAGTACAAGGGGTACACCCTCTACCGGCTCGGCGACGTCGACGCCCTCGTCGACGACCCGCGGGTCGCCCGCATCGTCGCCGACCGGCAGGAGTGGCTGGCCGCCAGCGTGTCCGAGTGGGACGCCGCCGCGAGGCTTGCCTGGCGTCACGAGCGGTGGGTCGCCGACGCGGCCGCCGCCGGCGTGACGGCGGGCCCGCTCGGCCGGTACGCGGTCGCCGACCTCGACCGGCTCGCCGCCGACGACGAGTTCGTCGCCGGCCGGCTACTCGGGCCGAACCAGGCCGCCGAGCACCTGGATGTACGCCGCACCGACTTCGACTACGCGGTCGCGGCCGGGTGGCTAGCCGCCGCCACCTACCTTGAGGTGCCGGTCGGCCGCCGCAGCACCGTCACCGTCCCGTTCTACCGGCAGGGCGACGTCGACGCGGTGCGCGAGGTACCCGGCGTCGACTGGCACGCGGTCCGCGAGACACCGCCCGGCAGGCCGTCACCGCTGCGCGAGTACGTCCGCAAACCCCCGTCCCGGGCGCAGGTCCTGCGCCGGATCGCCGCCGACATCGGCGCCCGCTTCCGGGTCGAGACCTGGCTGTACTGGACCGGCTGGCACTGGGAGCTGGACTGGGAAACCATCCCCGGCGGCCCGACCCGCGAGCAGATCATCGAGGCGATCGACGCCGACCCGGTCGCCGCCCAGTACCGCAGTGACCTTGTGGTGGCCACCGCCGCCGGTGCCGCCGTCAACTGGGCCCGCGCGATGCTCGAACCCGGCGCCGCAGTCATCGTCGACACCGAGACCGCCGACCTGCACGGCGCGATCATCGAGATCGCCGCCGTCGACGCCCACACCGGCAAGACCCTGCTCAATACCCTCGTGCACCCCGGCCCCGACCAGCCGATCCAGCCCGGCGCGGCCGCCGTCCACGGACTGTCCGACTCGGACCTCGCCGGAGCACCGACCTGGGACAAGGTGCTGCCCCGGCTCAAGCGGGTCACCAAGAACCGGCAGATCCTGGCCTACAACGCCGACTACGACCAGGGCGTCGTGCTGGCCGACACCGCCGCCGCCGGCCGACGCCCCGGCCACCTCGCCGAACCCGACCGGTGGGGCTGCGTCATGCTCGCCCGCTCCGACTGGGAGCGCACCTCGCGGTGGCAGCGCCTCGGCGCCGGCCACCGCGCCCTGGGCGACGCCCAGGCCGCCCGCCAGGTCCTGCTCTCGATGACAGCCCCGGCCCACCGGTCTGCGTCGACCTGGCGCTGAATCCGCCGGCCTGCGTACGCTGGCCGAGCAGGGAGTCGCAGGTCGCCCGCCCCACTTGGGGTATCAGAGCTGCCGAACCGGGGCACCCGAACGGGCGCCCCGGTTTGTTGCACAACAGCGCGTGGCTGGTCAGCCGCCCTGACCGCCCGTGCCGGCACCCACGATCGGCAGGGACTGCTGAACATACGCCGACCCACCCAACACCTTCCTCGTGGCGGTCAGGGGATCATCGCCCGCCACAACCAGCAGCAGCACGTCGACGTGGCAGGGGCCGGTGCCGGGCCGGCACCAGCACGCCAGGTCCGCGCCGGCCAGCTCGCGACGCGCGGCCGCCACGGCGTCCGGCTGCCGGTCCAGCTCCTGGCCGTACGCCAGCACCGCCCCGGCCCGATCGTGGTCGACCTGGCACACGCGACAGAGACCGACCCGGTGCCGGTTGGCGTACCGGCTGGCCCGCAGCCCGGGGGCACCCCGGCCGACGTAGACCGCTCCGTCGGGGACACGCCCGTGGTAGAGGTCGCCTAGCACCCGCACGCGGCGCCCCCGCCTCACCGGCTGATACATGGGTTCCTCCCAGTCAGGTGGTGGCGTACTGGACGGTGATGGCCCGGCCGGCCGGCAGGATCACGGTGACGTGCCGGTCGTCGTCGACGGTGAGCACCACCCCGTCCACGACGGCCCGCCGGCCGGCGGGGGTGTCCTCCACGGGCACATCGCCGCCGGCGACGACCGAGGTGGCCACCGTACGGACGGGCCAGGCGTCACCCCGCCTGCCCCACGGCGCGGCCGGGGTGGGCTGGCCGATCAGGTGCGCCCAGGTCGTCGACGGCGTCCCGGTGAAGATCACCTTGTTCTCGGCGTCACGGCTGTGGCCGGTGATGTCGTACGCCGCCACGACGACGTTCTCGAATACGCCCAGCACGACGTCGCCGAACTCGCCGATCTTCTCGTCGCTGATCGGCCAGCGGCCGAGTACGGCGTCGGCCGGGGTCATGCGTTTCTGCTCGACGAGCGGCCAGGTCTTGTTGACGTGCACAGCGAACACGCGGTCTCCATCCAGATCATCGGGCCATCAGTAGCGCAGATGAAGGCTAACACTGATCACCGTATTAGTGCACAGATGAAGTTTTGGAGCATCCTTTGATGGTTGCAACTCTTCTCGGAAGTTCGTAGAGTCGTCGTAGGTGCACCGGCCTCGCGGTGACAGGCCCCCTTCCTGGCCTCCTGCGGGAGCTGTGGCCGGCATACCTGCTCGTGCCCATCTCCCTGCTACGTCTCGGATCGGAGTCCTGCATGGACCAAGCCGACAAAACGCCTCTCGCGGGAAGGAGAGCGATGACCGACGACCGCGCCACCACCAGCCCCGTCCGCTGGTCCGACTCGGACCTCGCCACGATCAGGGCCGCCCTGAACGGTGGCGTGCTGCCGGCCACGGTGCGGCTGTCCGACAGCGGCACCGCGCTGGTCTTCAGCCCGGACGAGGTGGCCGGGCCGGCCGGCGGCATCACCTGCACCACCGCCGCCGTCGACCACCGGCACCGGCCGGGCACGCGTGTCACGACCGGCACTGACGTGCTTCTCGGGCCGGCTGGCTGGCATGGTGTCACCGCCTGCGGCCAGGCCGCCGCCATGGACCAGGTCGAGCTGGACCTGTGGTATGCCGAGCGGAGGGTTGCCCCGCCGTGGCGGCGACGGATCGACGACCTGCCCGACTGCGACCGGTGCTTCCCCTGCCTCGGCCCGGCGGCGTACACCAGCGTCGACCGGCCGGAGCAGGTCACGACCTTGGCACACATCTGGCGCTCGTCCCGCACTCCTGACGCGGCCTGGTCGCTCGGGCTCGGGTTCGACGACCACCTCGCCACCCTGACCCCGGCCCCCGAGCCACCCCTCGACCAGGCCGACGCGGCCCTCGCCGCCGCCGGCCTGCGCCGCACCACCGACTGGCAGCCCCACTTCCCGCGCGGGAGTTGGGGCTGGCGTACCGCGATCGTGATGGAAGGAGAACAGTGACCGACGACCGACCGACCGTCACCAATCCCGAGGTGGCGATGGGAGCGTGATTACCTCGCAGATCGTCGTGCAAGACCTGGCCGACCCCAACGAGGTGTTCGCCGCCGCTCGCGCTGTTGCCGGCGCCACGACCTGGCGCCGGTCGACCTTCGGCAATGTGCACATGCTGCAAACCACCACCAGGCAGGCCCCGCTGACCAGCGTGCACTACGCGGCCGGAGGGGGCTGGTACCCGGCCGACGCCGAGGACGACGCCCCCACCGGCTACGTCCTGGTCGGCTTCGGCACCGCCGCCCTCGCCCCGGCCACCGACCGGGCCGTCCACGAACGCCTGATCCAGGGCCTCGGCGACTGGCTCTCTGCCCGGAACCTGCGGTGGTCCTGGCAGTACGAGGACGAGGTCTGGGTTGCCGGACACTACGACCGGCCCACCCGCCCGCAGTAGCCTGCACTGATATCGAGAGGAGCCATCATGGGCGACCCCGGAACCCCCGAGACCACGCCGGACGGAATCCCGATCGTCATCGACGCTGAGGGATCCGAGATTCTGTACTGCCTGCCGACGGAGTTCGTCCCGATCGTCTCCGACGAGGCGCCCGGGCCCGTACGGGCCGGCAAGAGCAACATCGTCAGCCTGCTCTTGGCCGGCATCGAGCTTCGGCAGGCCGAGGTCTACGACGACCCCCGGCAGAAGGCCCTCCGCGAGGGCAACACGGTCATCGTCGACGAGTGCCCCGCCGTCGCTACCTATCTCCGATCCGCCACCGACGACCCGCAGGCTCCGCCCGTGCAGTGACCGGGGCGTTTCCACGGAATCGGCCACCGACCAGCCACGGCCCCGCACCTTGGAGGTGCGGGGCCGTGGTGCTGTCGGGCTCTACTCGAACGCGGCCTCGACCGTGGCGGCCAACTCCGCGGCCCCGGCCCGGAAGTAGCGGGCGGTCGTCTCCGCGCGGGCATGGCCGAGCAGAGCCTGGATCTGGGCGGGGTCGGCCCCGGCCTGCCGCAACCGGGTGGCGAAGGTGTGCCGGAGCCGGTGCGGGCGCAGGCCCTGCACGCCGGCGGCGGCGCCGACGGCCAGGACGACCTGGGTGATGCCGGAGGCGGTCAGCGGCCCGCGCTGCCCGGCCCACAGCGGACCGGGGTCAGTACTGCGGATCCGGATCCACGCCGCGATCCGCTCCCGGGCGACCGCCGGGATCGGTACGTCGCGGACCTCGTCGCCCTTGCCGTGCAGGCGGACGCTGCCGGTGCGGGCGGTGATAGCCACGTCGTCGATGTCGAGCCGGGCGGCCTCGTCGACCCGGGCCCCGCAGTACAGCAGTAGGGCGATGATCGCCGCGTCGCGTACGCCGCGGCGGGTCGCGGCCCGCTCGACCGCGTTCTGCTCGGACTGTTCCAGCGCATCGGGTTCGCCGGGCCGGGGCACCTGGGCCCGTTTGACCTGGATGTGCAGGCCGGCCCGTTCGTAGAGCAGGTCGACGGCGGCCAGGGCCTGGTTGACCGTGGCCGGGCTGGCCTTGCGGCGTAGCAGGTGCCGGCGCCAGGCGGTGACGGCGGCCTCGGCGCCGACGACGTCGACGAACGCGTCTGGGTGCTGGGCGGTGTGGGCGTTGAGCCAGGCCACGTACGCACTGGTCTGCCTGTGGTACGCCCGCACCGTGTTCGGCGCGAGCTTGCACCGGTCCAGGTAGCGGCCGACTGCCTCCAGCGCCCGGCCGGCGGCCGCCGGGCCCTCGGTGGCCGGACGTAGCGCGATGACCTTCGCGGTCACTGCGGATCTCCGTAAGGCCGGTGCAGCCGGGCCCGGACGTCATCGAGGTAGTCGTGGTGGACCCGGCGTACGTAGTCACGGCGTCTGTCGTCGGCGTGCAGGAACGGTCCGGGCTGGTACAACCGGCAGGTCGGGCAGACGACCTCGTCGGCCTCGGCCGGACAAGCGAACGTGGTGCCGCAGCCTGGCCGGGCGCAGGTGCGTACGGCGTCGCGGGCGAAGAACGCCGCGCTGGTCACCGTGTACCGGTGCCCGGCCGGGGCGCAGGTCAGCCGGATCTCCCCGGACAGGTCCGCGTCGCCGCCAGCGGTCAGCGGGTAGTCGGCGCTGCCGGCGGCCGCCACGACCCCGCAGGTCGGGCAACGGGTGTAGACGGTGTCGAAGTCCGGGCGTCCGTCGACGACGTCGAACCGGCCCCCGCCGTCGTCAACGGGGCTCACGACAGGATCCCCGCGGCCCTCAGCCGGGCCCGCCGCTGGCGAGCCTCCACACTGACGGCGTGGCGGTCGCACCCGCAGCGGCCGAATGTCGGGTCGTCGTACTCTTCGCCGGCGTTGGCGGCCTCGATCGACGCCTGCGACCGGGCGCCGCCGAAGTGGCAGCGGCCCTCGACGCAGTCGCCGCAGGTCGCGTCCAGCTCCAGCCAGTTCAGCGCTTCGAGCAGCGCGGCGCGCTTTGGTGCGTAGTTGCTGGCTTCGGGGTGCTCGACGACAGCGGTCAGCGCGTCGATGGCCTCGTACGTCTTGGCGTCGAAGTCGTCGAGTTGTACCCAGCGCCTTTCGAGGTGTGCCGGCGCTGGCGGCGTGTCGACCAGGATGAGTTCGTACTGCCCGACCGCGTCGGTCAGATGGCCGGGGTCGAACACGTTGACGACGGCGCGGGTCTTGCCGTCGCCGCCACGGGTCGTCAGTGGCGGCGTAGCGTCGGTCCCGTCCGCCCTGGTCGGATCGTCACTCACGGGCTCTCCCTCTTATCCGCTGAGTTTTCGCCGGCTTAGCGCCCTTGCCCTGCCGACGTTATCCACTGAGATCCTACGGGTTCTCAGTGGATAACGGTACTTATCCGCTGAGTGTGCGAGATGTCGCGACGGCCGGTCTCACCCGCCCCTCTCGCTTGCTTGTCACGCAGATCTGCTTGACATGGTTCCGATGTCACGCAATGCTGTGTGACACGAGGGGGCGCCGCCTCCCAGCGCTCGGAAGGACCCGCCATGATCGAACCCCGGCTTACCGCCACGCTCGACGTCTACGAGGCCGCCCTCTGGATCTTCGACAGCGAGCAGGCCATCGAGGACAACAAGGCCATCGACGGCACCACGATGGAGCCCTGGGGAGAGGACGAGGTGGACAACGACCGCGCCGACGCCGAGCTGACGCGCCAGGGGTACCGCCGCGTCGGCGACTGGGTCGAGACCGGCGAGATGCAGTGGCGCTGCGACGTGGTCCACCTGTGACCACCTCCGAGATGGCCGGCGCTCAGCTCGTCGACGAGCTGAGCGCCGTCGCCACGCAGCTAGCCGCCATCCTCGGCGCCGACCTCGTCGAGCTGCTCACCGTCCGGGCCGAGCAGGCCGCCGACCGACTGATCGGCGAACTCGAGGATGGCGCCGACGTGGACACTGTCGCCCTCGACATCCTGAACGCGCTGTGGCCCCACGGCGACCCCGATCTGTCCTGGTGGCGTACCCCGCTCGGCCTTGCCATAGCCCCGTCATGGGCGGCGCGGCAGCCTGGCGGATGGACCCACAGTCAAGCCGCTGAGGTACTCGGAGTCACCCGCGACACGGTCGGAACCCTCGTGCGCCGCGGCACCCTGGGCCGCGCCGAGGACGGCAGCGTCGCGATCGCCGACGTGATCGCCCGCCTGGTCCGGCTTTCCCGGCAGCGCTGACCTCGTGCACGACGAGCCGCCCCTGCCCGGAAGGGACCCGCGTCGACCTCGGGGCCGACGAACAGGGGCGTCTCTGGGCAGATCGACCCAAAAAGCAGACGGGCCGCACCGCCTGGGTGGCCTGCTGATATTGCGTTTCGCTCCAATTACACACTGCGATCTCGACAGGTTTTTTGTGTCCGCACCGACTCGTGGGTGTACTCTTTCCTTTCGGTTACGGTGAATCCGCAACCGTTCCATGTAGCTCAGTGGGCCGGCTTTGCCGTGCCCTGAAAAGAGAGGAGGAGAGATGGCCGAGGATGATCAACCGGTGCAGCCGGACAAGGGCGACGAACGCCGGAGTCGGCTGCACCGCCTGCTGCACTCGCCGTGGACCTTGGTCCTCGCCACTGGCCTGATCGAGGTTGCCGGGCAGTTGACGACATACTCCCTGGTCAGCGCGATCCCTTGGTTGGGCGGTGGTGGCCCCATCTAGGCGCCACCACCACCGTTCTGAACCAACATCCTGTCCCTTCGACCCACAGGCCCCGCTCCCATCCGGTCTCCAAACCAGGGAGCGGGGTTCTGTGTATCTACGCACAGGATCTCGTCAAGGATGACATAGTTTCCTAACTCCTGCACCTGTGCTGAGAACTACTTTCGTTGAGAGTACTGACGAGTTCGGTCGCACAGCACCTTTCAACAACTCTATCGCTCCAGCAAAGTTCCTTGCATCTCTAGATAGGTTGCTGAAGGAGATGCTCTAATTCATTACTTCCTGCGACGTACTTTCCAGGTTCTAGAACATGCATCGCTTGATGAGCATCTAGATTAAGGTTCACGGATTGAGATGCAGTCGAGCTGATGAAGTTCAGCAAACTCTGTTGGTGGACCACAACTCTGGAAAGCTTGCTAGCAGAGTTTGCATGCATGCTTGCTTGCAATGTCGGACATGGGCTACTTCGAGTCAGGTAGCGCGGCGAGGACGGCGGCGGGCGCGGGCTGTACGGGCAGGGGATCCAGTGGGCGATGCCGGCCGGGTTCGCAGCGGGTGAACGGCCCGTTTTCGCTGGTCAGGACGTTGAGGTGCGGGTCGAGGTGGTCGCGCCACCAGGCCGACATGCCGGTCTGCGGGTCGGAGACGCGCAAGGTTTCCCACGCCCGCCAGAGCGCGTAGATGCGGGAGATCGCCTCGGGATGACCCCACCAGATGGAGCACCAGTTCACGCCGCTGGCGCCGCGCTCGGCGACCCGGCGTTCCACGACAACGGCCAGGTACCGGTCGACGAACTCGTCGACGCTGCCGAAGACCGGTTCCGGGTCGTCGCCGGCCGGGTCGGGTTCGGTGGCCGGCGGTTCCGGTGCGGTCCCGGTGCCGGTGAGTTGGTCGAGCAGGTCGGCGAGGTTGGCGACCGGGTCCTCGTCGGGTTCGGTCATGGGCTCGGCTCCGGGTCTGTCTGGTCGTCGGGTTCGACGACGTCGTCGAGCAGGCGCTGGTAGGTCTCCCCGGTGGGATCCCAGCGGGCGATCGAGGCCCGGACGGCGTCGGCGTACGGCCCGGTCTTCCACGGGGCGGTGCGGGCGAGGGCGGGCCGGGCGCCGGATACGTAGATGACCATGCGGCCCCTGGGCAGGGCGTGCAGGTCGGCGAGGTCGAGGATCCGTTGCCGCCGGGGCGAGTGGGAGACGGAGCGTTGGCCCCAGCCGGTGCCGCTGGTCGACGTCGACCTGGTGGTGACGTCGTGGTCGCCGATGAGGCGGGAGAGCTTTTCGAGGAAGGCGTCGTCGGCGACGCCGCCGCCGTAGGTGCGGACGTTGGCCGCACTCCACAGCTTCTCCATGCCCTCACGGCCCCAGACGTCGATGCCCTGCGGGTACGACTGGAGGATCGTGATGACGACCAGCCCGTGGGATCCGAAGTACGAGTACTGCGACGGGAGTTGACGGAGGCGACATATATTGGCCGCTTCGTCGAGGACGGCCAGCAGCGGCGGATCGAGGCGGCGGCCGGCGGACTTGCGGGCGCGTAGCACGCCGGCGTGCATGACCGCGTCGGTCAGTGCGGCGACCAGGGGGGCGGGGCTGCCGGCGCCGCCCTCGGACAGCAGGTACAGCGTGTCGGTGCTGTCGACGAACGCCGCCGGGTCGAACTCGAGTACCTCCTTGTCGAGCCTGGACGGCGGGGTGACCCAGCGGCTGACGGCGGGCTCGGTGAGGCACTCCAGCAGGCCCTGGGCGCCAGCGTAGACGCCGCCTCGGGTTCTGTCGGGCAGGTTGAGCGAGCCGGTGACGGAGGCGGCGGGCAGGTCATAGCCGTGCTCGCGGAGCAGCAGCGCGGGTTCGTCGTCGCGGGGGTCGACCGACCACCGGTAGGGGGCCAGGATGTCGCGGCCGGAGACGGCGGCCGCGAGCAGCAGGTTGGCGACCAGCCTTTCGGCGGCCGGGTCGAAGAACGAGTCACGGGAGGCGTTGGGCGGGCGTTCACCGGCGGCGAAGTGCTCGGCGAGCCGGCGGGCGTCGGTGATGGTGTTGATGCCACGCAGCGGGTTCCACCACATGTGCTGCCCGTGCCCGAAGATGTCCTGGAGGTCGAAGACCCGCACCTGCCCGCGAGCCGCGCGGATGTCGTACGTGGCCTCCACGATGTCGCCCTTGGTGGAGGTGACCAGGGTCGGGCCGGGCGCGGCGACGATGGCGGGGATGGCCAGCGACGTCGTCTTGCCGGTCCGCGGCCCCCAGATGCCAACCGCCATGTCCTCCCAGGACTGCCGCAGCGGCATCCCCTCGGCGACGGTGTAGCCGATGAGGACGCCGGTCTCGTCGGGACCTGGCTGGTCGACGCCGTTGAGGCTGGGCCGTAGCCGGCGGGCGCTCTCGGTGACGCCGGCCGGCCCGAGGTGGGCCAGTTCGGCGCGTCTGGCCATCTTGCGGGCGGCGCCGTCGACCCGGGTCCGCCGCCGGCGGATCGCCCGCCGGGCGAGCAGGACGACGGCGACGAGCAGCACCAGGACGGCGGCCTCGGCGACGGCGACGAGGGTGCAGGCGGTGGTCCAGCGGATCTCGCCGCGCAGCAGGCCGGTGGCGGCGGCGATCGGGCCGCCGCCGGTGTAGCCGGGGGCGTCGGTCAAGGTGATCGGCAGCCAGACCGTGCTGGCGACGACCAGGGCCGTTATGGCGATTCCGCCGACGAGTAGGCCGGCGTCGTCGTGGCCGCCTCGGGGGCCGACCGGCCTGCTCACGCCATGGTCCAGCGGGAGTCGGTGTTGCCGAGCCGCTGCTCGATCTCGGTCGGTTCGAGGTGGACCGGGATGCCCGGCCGCGCCCCGACCTTGATGAGGAAGTTGCCTCGGCCGACGGTGACGCTGCCCTGGTCGGCGGTCCAGGAGGGTGGTGCGGACCAGGACAGTATCTCGGCGCGTTCGGCGCGGGACAGGGTACGGACGCGGCTGACCGCGTCCAGTTCCTGTTCGGAGCACGGGCCGATCATCAGCACCGCGGAGCGTTCGGCGAAGCCTCGGGCCTTGGCCCGGTCGTGGGCGGTCGGTAGGGCCTCCAGGTCGGCCAGGCTGTGGGTGATGAACGCGGTCCCGGTGCCCTTCTGCCTGTTCAGGCGGGTGAGGCCGTCGGCGCGGTCGACCAGGCCGTGCCCGACGCGCAGCGCCCGCCACAGCTCGTCGAGCACGGTGAAGAACGTGCGGGGCGGGGCGAGGCCGAGGTCGGCGAGCAGGTGCGCGGCCTCTACCTGGGCGAACCCGTAGGACCAGGTGGCGAGCAGGGTCGCGGCGGTACGCAGCTCGTCGGTGTCATCAATCCCGGAGATGTCGACACAGACCGCCGGGGTGCCCAGGTCGATCGCGGTGGTGGTCGCGCCCTCGAACGTGGAGCCGAGCGGACCGTGGAGCAGCGCGAGCAGGGTCCGCTGAAGGTCGGCGACATCCTCGCGGAACTTCGGGATGTCGGTGTCGTCCTGCCACAGGGTGACCGCCCGGACGTCGGCGGGTGCGTCGCGGATGACGGCCAGGACGTCGGACAGCACCGGCTGGGTCGATGTCTCCCGGTCGGCGAGGTACCGCAGCGCGGCCGCGAGCACGGTGGCCTCGTCGCTGCTGACCGGGCCTCGCCGGACCAACGTGGCCAGCGCGACGACCATGTTGAGCCGGCGGTCGGTGACCGCGGCCCGGACGGTCGCGGCGGTGCGCTCGTCGACGCGCTCGAGAACCTGCCGCCACGGCCCGGCATCCAGGGGGTTGATTCGGTCCAGGCCGGGCCCGACCCGCAGCACCTGCCCGCCGAGCGCGCGAACGAGTTGCGCGTAGTCGGGCTTGAGGTCGCCGAGGATCAGCGGCGTGACGCCCTGGGCGGTGAGGCCGAGGACCATCCGGCGTACGGCGGTCGACTTGCCCATGCCGGGCTCACCCTCGATCCACACGCTCGGATTGTTGATCAACCTCGCCCTCGTGTACCAGGAGATCGGGTCGAAGCAGACCGCACTGCCGCTGTAGATGTGGCGGCCGAGGGGCACGCCGATCATCGGCGTCGACGAGCCGAGCGCGAACGGATTCAGCCCGCACACCTGCACCGTCGTACCCCGGTACTCCGTCGGTGCTTCGACGTAGGACCAGCGGCCGCCGCCGGGGCCGGTGTGGCCGAGCCGGCCTGGCCGGCGGGCGGTGCGGGGGCGCGGTACGGGTGGCCTGCTGCTCACGGTGGCCTCACCAGGGGATTGTGGCGTGGGTGGGCAGGACGACACCGGCGGGCAGGCCGGCGGCGAATCCGGCTGCCTGGCTGCCGTGCATCGGGCGCAGGGTGAGCCGGGCCTCGCCAGCGCGGGCCCGGATGACGGCGGTCGCTTCGTCGAGCTGGTCGGGTTCGGCGACGGTGGCGGTGACCAGGACGGCGAAACGGATGACGCCGGCGCCGGCGGCTTCTTCCTCGGCGGCCTGGGTGGCGGCGGCGAGGTCGGTCAGGTCGCGGGCGCTGGGTCGGGACTTCTTGCTGGCCAGGAACCGGGCGTCGCGCTTGTCGTTCTCGACCAGGCGGGCTGCCTCGTGCGGCCGGTAGGGCCGGTAGAGGAGCGTGACGCGCTTGCGGAGCAGTTGCGGGTCGGGCTGTAGCAGCCGCGCGAACGTGGAGGCGAACACGACGCCGCGCGGGGCCTCGACCATGCACCAGGTGCGGGATACGCCGGAGTCGTGCCGGTAGGAGTCCCAGCTTTCGCGGGTGGCGACCGGTCCGGCCTGGGGCCAGTCCGGGGTCAGGTGCGGGTCGCGGGTCAGGTCGGTGGCGGCGGCGGGGTCGTAGGCGGCGCGGACGACACCGGCGAGGCTGCGGGCGGACATCGGGGCGATGCCGGCGCCGGTGGCGCCGGTGAGGCCGGCGTGCAGGTGCGGGAGCCGGGCGGCGACGTCGCGGCACACGTCGGCGTGCGTGGGCCGGCCGGGCGGTGCGGTGTAGGTCAGCGACACCCGGGTGTCGATCGTCGCCGACCCGGCAGGGTAGGTGTGGACGACGTCGGCGAGGACCTGGCGGGCCAGGTCGGGGGCGTTGTCGACGGTGGTGGCGGCGACCTCGGACGCCAGGCGGGTGCCGGGGTCGGGGGTGGTCTCGACGGTGATCGCGGCCTGCACCAGGTGCGGCTCGCGGGCGAGTGCGGCCAGCCAGGCGGCGAGGTGTCCGACGCGGGCGTCGGTGACCTCCTGGTCGACCAGGTCCATGCCTTCGGGGGCGACCCGCAGCGTCATCGTGTAGTGGCGGGATTGCGGGATGACGACGACGGCGGCGGTTCCGGCCCGTCCGGTCTCGACCTCCCAGACCTCGGATCGGGCCAGCACGCCGGGGAGCTGGTGGCTGCCAGTGACAGGGGACGCGACCCCGGAGAGGTAGACGTGCTGTCGTGCGCTGCGGCCTCTCCACCAGGCGATCCGAGCGGTGATCGCTTGCAGGCCGCTGCGGCCGTTGATGCGGATGGCCAGCGGGGCCAGGATCGCGACGCCGAGTACTGCGGTGAGCAGCGCGGCGAAGGTCGACACGGGCAGCATCGCGGCCGCCAGGACCGCGAACGCGAACGCCGCGCCGGTGCCGATCGGGCCGAGCCCGAACAGGCCGGCGCCGCGTCCGAGCCTCCAGTTGCCGTAGGTCCGGGGTTGGGTGGATGGCCGGTCTGTGACTCCGGTGCTCATGTGCTCTCGCTCTCGGCCGCGCCGGTCGCGGCGGTACCGCCGACCTTGCGGACTGCTTGCGGGCCGGCTTTCGCCGCGGTGATCGCGGCCCCGGCGGCGAGCCCGGCCGGGCCGGCAGCGGCCGCCGCACCGCCGCCTACACCAGCGGCTGCCGCCCCGCCACCGCCGGCAGTGGCAGCGGCTCCACCGCCTGCGGATCCGATGGGGCCGGTGGGTGGGACGCCGACGGGGGTGGGAGCTGGTCCGGTTGGTGGGGGCGTGGACAGGGGGGACCCGCCCAGGGCTGGCGAGCTTCCGCCGGGTGGGAGCGGAGTCTTGCCGGAGCTGCCCAGGGCGGGCCGGCCACCGCCGGCCGGCAGCGCGGCCGGGGTGGAACCGGTCGGCCCATCGGACGCGGACGTCGAGGACGCCGGTGCGGTCGGTGCTTTGCCGCCGCCGCCGCTGCTCGCGAGGCGGATCGCGCCGGTGGCGAGCTGCCCGGCGGCGGCGATTCCGGCCGCGGCGGAGCCGCTGGACCCGCCTCCACCGGTGAGCATCGCCACGGGTGGGGCGAGCAGTCGCAGCAGGGCGGGCAGGGCAGCGATGGCCATGCAGATCATGACCAGCCCGGTGAGCAGGGTGGTCAGGTCCTGGGCCTTGCCGATGGTCCAGAACGCCCCGGCGTAGATGGTCGCGGCGGTGGGCTTGTAGAGGATGAGCGCGACGCCCCAGGTGAGGTAGCGGCCGAGGACGGCGCGACCGCCTCCGGTGATGCCGGCCGCGGCCGCGACTGGGACCAGGCCGGCGAGCAGGATCAGACCGCCGCCGTGCCCGAGTAGCAGCAGGAGCTGCGTGAGGGCAGCGAGGAACAGGAACAGACTCAGGCCGAGGATCAGCATCGACGGCATGCCGGTGAACGCCGCGCTGGGGGCGAGTAGCAGCAGCCGTTCGCCGAGGTCGCCGTCGGCGGCGGCGTTGAGGATCCAGTTCGAGTAGCTGTCGCCGGTCTGGGTGAGCAGCCGTATCGCCGGCACGCCGGCGCCGGTGATGACGACGAGCGCGACCAGTCCCCGGGCCAGTTCACCGGCCTCGCGGCCGTTGCGTTCCCACGCGATTTTGAGTGCGGCGATGAGGACGGCGCCGACCGCGATCGCGGCGACGGCCCAGTTGGTGTAGGTCCGCAGGTAGGCGACGGGCCCGGACTCCTGGTCGACGGAGGGGGCGGGGATCGTCAGCCAGCCGGTGACCATCGCCTTGAGCATTTCGGCGGCGGCCTCGGACGCCTGCTCGGCGAGGGTTTCGAGGAACCGTTCGGCGCTGGCGCCGGCCACCTGGCCGATGGGGGAGCAGAACGGGTCGAGGGGGTTGCACATCAGCGTGGTCCCCACTCGACGACGCCGGTCAGGTCGCTGGCGATGCGGTTGACGGCGGTCCAGGCGCCGCCGGGCGGGGCCTGCATCCGCCAGTCGCCGTCGCGCCACAGCAGGGTCAGGGTCAGCACGTGGTAGCGCGGGCTGCCGGCGGACGGGGCGCGCAGCGCGAGGCCGATGACGGCGGTGTCTGGGGTGTACGACAGATACGAGTAGCCGGCGATCTGGCTGAGTTCGCCGGGCTGGGATGGTGCGTCGGCGGCGGTGAGCAGGCTGTCGAGTAGCCGGTCCCGGTCGGGGCCGGGGACGAACTGCCGCTCGATGGTCGGCTCCCACGAGTCGCGGCCGGCGGAGATGCCGGCGCGGACGGCAATCTGGGCGGCGGCGACGAGCGCGCCGACCGGGTCGTGGGCGTAGCCGGCGGCGGTGCCGCCGGTGCGGGTTCGTGGCCCGGCGGTGGGGTGCACGGGCACGGCGACCTGGCCGACCAGCTCCCAGGTGATGCCGTCGGGGGCGGTGGTCGGGATCGCGTGCGGTGCGGCCGTCGCGGTGCCGGCCGGGCCGGGGTCGATCGGGCCGGCGGTGGGTGGCGTGACGGTGGGCGGCGGCGGGTCGTCGCGGGGTTGGAGCGCGACGACCAGGCCGATGACGAGGACCACGGCGACGAGGACGGCGGCCGCGATGAACCCGGGCCGGGTCCATGGTGGCCGCCCTGCGTAGTCGGGGGGTGGCGAGGTCATGGGGGCTCCCTGGAGGGGTTAGATCAGGGCGCCGACGAGTCCTGATGCGCTACCGAGAAGGATGCAGGCGCCGGCGATCCAGCCGAGTTGCCCGATGTGGGTGTCGTCGCCGCGGCGGTGCGCGATCGCCATCCGGGCCGCGGTGACGATGAGGCCGCCGACGCAGGCGGCGGTGGCCAGCCACGCGATCCATTGCAGGATCAGCAGCACGTTGCCCTCGACGCCGGGCGGGGCGACGCCGCCGCCGGGGTCGGGTACGGCGGCGAGTTGCGCGAGTACGTCGATCATCGTGTCTCCAGGGGTGCGTGGACTGCGCCGGCGAGTGTGTGGCGCAGGTGCTCGACGTCGGGAGGGTGCGCGCCGATGTCGGTGGGGTGGTCGGCCGCGAGCAGCGCTTCGGTCCAGCCGATGTGCCACACGTTCGGCGCCCAGCCGGCGAGCAGTTGCAGGCGTTCGGTGGCGATGCGCGGCGGCCGCTTCTGGGAGGCGGCGACGGCGACGACGCCGAGCAGTCGGACCTGGGAGCCGGTGACGCGGCGGCGCCACTGCTCGACCGCCCCGGTCGCGGCCCACGTGCCATGGGCGGTGGCCCGGCAGACCAGCACGACCGAGGCGAGCGGCATGTCCTGCTCGACGGTCGGCCACGCGGCGGTGCCGAGGTCGACGCCGATCCCGGTCTGCTGTGCCAGGGTGGTCACGCCCGCTCCACCGTGGCACCCGACCCACCACAACGCGGGCCACCCGCCATCGAGGTGATGCCGTGGAATCGGCATGAAGGGCAGCATGTGATCGCCGACGTCATGGCGTCGGATCGGTGGCTGTCGGGTGTCGTTCGCCGTGTTACGGCGTGTCATCAGATGCCCTCTCCCCGTCAAGGTCATCAGCGAGTGCAGACAGTAGCACTGACTGTGCCCAGAGATCTATGGTGTTGTCTCCGCTGGTCACGGCGGTACGGGGGAGGTATGTGCATGTCTGCACGGCTGCGTACGGCCGGATTTCGCGTGGTGTTGGCGACGTTCGTCGTTGCCGCTTTGGCCGGCTGTAGCGGGGGTTCCGGCCCGGACACTGTGGATCCGGCGGGGGCTGGTCCGGTGTATCCGACGGCGACGGCCCAACCGGTTTCGCCAGCGACGGAAGAACCCGGAACCGACGACCACGATGTGCCGGCTGGGCCGGTGCCACCGATCGAGCAGGCGTTACCGGTGGTAGCCGGGTTCGCGGCGGCGTGGGCGCGGCCGGCGGTGCCGGCGGACGGCTGGTGGCAGGAGGTGTCGCGGTGGTGCGAGGCGACGTTTGCCGAGCTGCTCCGCACCGTCGACCCGGCCGCGGTTCCGGCCTCGCGGGTGACCGGTGACCCGGTGCTTCAGTCGGGTCCGACCGACGGGGTCGCGGTGCTCGAGGTCGCCACGGACGCCGGCTCGTTGATGGTGACCGTCGGGGTCGTCGATGGTCGGTGGTTGGTGACGGGCAACGACTTCGTTCGGTCGGTCCGATGACCCGGGGGCGGGTGTCGTTGGCGGTGGCGATTGTCGCCGCGGTGCTGCTGCTGTGCGGGTCGGTGGTCGGTGTGCCGGTGGCCATGTTCGGCGCGTGGCAGGCCGAGGCGGCGTCGTGCCAGGTGGGTTCCGATCCGGACGGCGAGGTGCCCGGTGTCGGCGAGTGGTCGTCGACCCAGGTGACGCACGCGGCGACGATCGTGTCGGTCGGCCGGCAACGCCAGGTACCACCGCGCGGGTTCGTGATCGCCCTGGCGACGGCGATGCAGGAGTCGACCCTGAAGAACCTCGCCAACTCGTCGGTACCGGAGTCGCTGTCGCTCCCGCACGACGGCGTCGGCCAGGACCACGACTCGGTCGGCCTGTTCCAGCAGCGGCCGAGCTGGGGGAGCGTGCGGGAACGGATGACGCCGTCGTACGCCGCCGCCAAGTTCTACGAGTCGCTGGTCCGTGTTGACGGGTGGGAGCGGATGCGGCTGACCGCTGCGGCGCAAGCGGTGCAGCGCAGCGCGTATCCGGAGGCGTACCAGAAGTGGGAGGAGGCTGCGGAGCAGCTCGCCGCGCACGTGCTTGGCCTGCCGGACATCGATGTGATCGGTGGTGGTGCTCCGACGGCGCCGTGCGGTGTCGGTGATCTGGGGCCGGTGCCGGTCGGCCCCGGCGGGTGGGTGCAGCCGGTGCGGGCGCTGGTGACCAGCAACTACGGTCCGCGTGGCGGCAGGATGCACGCCGGCGTGGACCTGGCCCGCTCCGATGTGCGTGGTGACCCGATCCGGGCCGCGTCGGTCGGCCTGGTCGAGCAGGTCAAGTGCGACTCGTCGACGGGCACCTGTGACCGTGACGGTTCTCCGCAGGTGGGCGGCTGCGGCTGGTACGTCGACATCCGGCATCCGGGCAACATCGTGACCCGGTACTGCCACATGATCCAGCGCCCGGAGGTGCGGATCGGCGACCAGGTCGCCGCTGGCGCGGTCATCGGTTTCGTCGGCTCCAGCGGCAACTCGTCGGGCCCGCACCTGCACTTCGAGGTGCACCTGAATGTGCCGCCGGGCCCGTACAACGCGACGTCGGCAAACTCCGTCGACCCGGTCCCGTGGATGCGTGCCCAGGGTGCTCCGTTGGGGCAGGGCCGGTGGTGACCGGCGCCGGCCGGGCCGCGCCCCACGGACGGTCCACGGCCCGGCCGGACGCGCTAGGCGGTGGTGTCGACGGCCGGCTCGTCGACGTCGTCCGGGCCCGGCTGCCGAGGGGTCCGGCGCCGCCGGTTGGTGCCCTGGTTCGGGGGTGTCTTCAGGCCGAGCTTGTCGAGTTCCTCGGCGGTCCAGCCGCCGTCGAGCGCGGTCGTGTAGCTGGCGGCGTAGGTGTCGAGAGCGTCGGCGGTCTTGCCGGCGAGTTCTTGCCAGGCGTGCTGGTCGGTGGCGGCTTGCCCGACCAGCGCGGTCTTGTCGCGCAGCAGGTCCAGCGCGGCTCGCTCTACCTGCTGTCGTGTGCCTCGCGCGGTCTGCCCAGCCATGTCTGCCTCCCGTGGGGTGTTGCGGGTTGTGCGCGTATGGCGGCTGAGCGTACTCGCGAAGATCGAGAAGGGGGAGCCCCTATGTCCACCCCCGGCCCCCCGGGGTGGGGGCGCCGTAGGAGCCAGCCGGCCTGGTCGACCGGTGTCCAGGGTGGGCCGAAGGCCCATCGCGTAGCGACGCGCAGCGCCCTTGACGCCGGGCGGCGCAGGGCCGGCTACCGTGTCCGGCCGCCCGCCTTCGGGGTGGGTTGTTGCCCGCCGTCGGTGCGTCCCGGTTCGTCGGGCCGGCACCAGGTGGCGGGTGGCTACCGCCGTCCGTGCCGCCGCGTTCGTGGCGGCTGCACGAGGCGGTTTCATGTTGAGCCAACGTCGGTGCTTGCGGGCCGAATCCGCGCCTCCGGCGCGGGAGCAAGCTAAAAGGTAACTCCGAGTTAGGCGCCGATACGGCGGGTCGCTGCGCTTCGTGGGAGGAAGCATGGGTGGGTCTGAAGGGCTGCGTCGGGGAGCTGTGCAGCCTACGGCGGGACGGGCTCGCCGTCGTCCCCGGAGCGCGGTGCCGAGGGATGAGCGGGTCACCGCCTGGTACTCGAAAGAGGAGTTGGGGAAGGTACTCGCGTACGCGGCGGCGGCTCGCTTGGCGCCGGCTGCGTATGTGGCGATGGCGAGTCTGCGGCCGTCGGCGTGGCAGGTCGGTGCGATCGGTGAGGCCGGTTCGGAGACCGGTTCCGGCCCGGTTGTGGAGGATGAGCCGGGTGTGGATGAGCAGCGTCGGATGCTGCTGCTGGAGCTGATGGGTATCCATCGGCAGCTACGTGGGGCGTGCACCAATCTCAACCAGGCAGTCGCCAAGCTGCACTCGCTGGGGCAGCCGGTGGACGAACTGCCGGCGATCGCGGACTACATCCGACGAGTGACCACGGCCGTCGACGAGGCGCTGGCTGCGGTGCAGCGCCGGTGAACCCGAACGTCACCAAAGGCACCCGTACCCGAGGGCTGCTGGAGTACCTGTGGGGGCCAGGAAAGTCGGACGAACACGAGAATCCGCGGATTGTGGCCGGCTACGACGACCCGTCGGTGTTGGCGCCGCCGCAGCATCCTGACGATCCAACACGATGGGATCTGGCGGACCTGGCGGCTCGGCTGGACGCCCCACAGACGGCGCTCGGCGAGCGAGGGCTACGCGACTACGTGTTGCAGGTGTCGTTGTCGGTCAGGTCCGATGAGCGGCCGATCTCTGATGAGGAGTGGGGCCGGATCGCGCACCGGTACGTCGAGAAGATGGGGTTCGCTGGTGACGGCGACCGGGCCGGGTGTCGGTGGATCGCGGTCCACCACGGCCAGTCGGTCAGCGGAAACGACCATATCCACCTGGTCGTCACCCGGGCGACCGAGGATGGTGCGCCGGTGTACCTGCGTGGCGAATGGCGGCAGTCGCAGCAGGTCTGTGACGAACTGGAGACGGAGTTCGGGCTACGGAAGGACTCTCCGGGCCGGGTGGGTGCGACCCGCAGACGGGGTGCGAGCCGCCCGGAGGTCGACCAGGCCCGCCGTGCCGGCAAGCCGGTCACGGACCGCGAGGCGTTGCGTCGGGAGGTGCGGGCGGCGCTGGCTGGCGCCCGTTCGGAAAGGGAATGGATCGCCCGGATGAAGGCTGCCGGGTTGCGGGTTGCGGCACGCAAGCACAAGGACGATCCGCAGGTGACGGTCGGGTACGCGGTGTCGATGCCACCCTCGTCGGGCGGCAAGCCGCGCTGGCTGTCCGGGCGGCTGCTCGACGGTGACCTGAGCCTGCACCGGGTGCGGCAGCGGTGGCCGGACGGGCCGCGGCTGTCTCCGGCCGAGTGGGCGGCGGTCGAGCCGCGCGAGCGTCTGGCGCTGGCGGGTCCGCGCCGGATTGAGGTGTGGCGGGCGTCGGCGGCTGCGCTCGACGACGTTGTGCGGCGCCTGGAGGCGGTGCCGCCGGACTCGCCGCAGTGGGCGGCGATCGCGCGGGCGTGCGCGGACACCCTGGCGGCGACGGCGGTGGTCGCCGAGCCGGCCGGGTCTGGGCCGGTGTCGCGGGCGGCGGACATCCTGGCGCGGGCGGCCGCGCCGCCACGGCGTGACCCGCCGCCACCGGTGGACAGTCCGATCGCGCAGGAGTTGGGGCGGATCGCGGACGCGATGACGGTGGCTGGGGTGGCGCGGCACAGCGTGGAGACGGCGGTGATCGTGGCGCTGGTGGTGGCCGCGTCTCGGCTGATCGTGGCGCTGGCCAGGCTGCGCGAGGCGCAGCAGCAGGTGCACGCCGCCGGTGCCGCCCGGGTGGCGGCGCAGCGGGTGATGCCGCTGCTTCGGCAGGCGGCAACGGTGACGACCACCCAGGTGGGCGAGCCGCTGCGGTGGCGACAGGACGTAGGCAGGCCGGTCGAGACCCGGCCGATCGCGGTCGACGAGCGGGAGGGCAGATGACCGAGGTAGACGAGGCCCGGCAGCGGATGTCCGGCGTGATGGTGGCGATGATCCAGTCAGCGACGCAGCTTGCGCTCGTGATCGTGGAGCTTCGTATCGCCGCGTTGCGGGAGGCGGCCCGCGACCAGGCCCACCAGGACCAGGCGGTGGCCCAGCGGCGGGAGCAGCAGGCCCGAGTGCTGCGGGAGCAGGCCCGGATGCGGCACCAGGCTGACGCGATGGTGTGGCGGGAGGCGATGCGGCCGCAGTGGTGGCGGACCGCCGGGGCGGAGGACATCGCCCGGGTGTGGCGGGCCGCGAGGGAGTGGTGCGACGTCGACCCGAGGGCCGCCGCGGCCCGGGATGTGATGGTCGACCGACTCGCCGAGCGTGGCGTGCGGGTCGACCCGACCGCCGGTCGGCAGCCGACCCCGGACGACATCGCGTGGCTGTCAGACGCGCTGGACCGGGCCGCCGCCGACCGGGCTGCGGCGAAGGCGGCCGCCAGCGAGCCGGGCCGGTCGACCGGTGCGCCGCCGCGGCCGCCGGCCGGGCCCGCGCCCGAGGCTGACCCGGGGATGGCCGAGCCGGGAGCGGTGGTCGAAGGGGAGATCGTCGAGCAGCGCGACGAGCGTGCCGAGCGAGCGGCGGAAGCGGCCCGCGAGCAGGCTGAACGGGCTGACCGCGCCGCCGCGCACGTGCGGACCGTGTGGTCAGCCGACCGGGCCGAGCGGGTCATCGGTTGCAAGGCGTGGGGCGCGCTGGTGCACCTGCTCGGGGAACTGGAGGACGCCGGTAACGACGTCGAGCCGCTGCTGCGGGCCGTGCCCGAGTTCGTCGACCGGGCGCACACCCCGGCAGCTTTCGCATACCGGTCGGTCGAGGACGCAGTGGGCGGGGTGGTCGACCTGGGGACGGCCCAGGCGCCGGCCGCCGCTGCCGCGACCAAGGCGACGGCGTCGGCCCGGCCGAAAGCGTCGACCACGGCCAAGGCGTCGCCGGAGGAGGCCGTTGTCGACGAGCAGGGCGGTCCCGGGCCGTCGGCTACGCAGACCAGAACCGATGCGGCTGCGGTGGCGTATCCGGTGCCCACGGCCGAGGCGGTCGCCGCAGCCGCCGCTGGCGGAACGTCCAGCGCGCAGCAAACGTCAGGCGGGGCCGCGCCTGCCGTGGGTCGTACGGCAGGCGCGGCCCCGGAGCAGGGCGGTCGGTAGCCAGGTCAGCGGGCGTCGCCGCGTTCAGTGTCCGTTGCGTTTGGCCGGTGTACGCCGGTTGCTGGAGCGGTCGCCGGGGTGCTGGTGTGGCGGGATGGGAAGGCGAGGGCGGCTACGGTGGCCGCCCGTTCGGCCTCGTGCCGGTCGGATGGAGTACCGGGAGGCCACGGCTCGACGATCTGACCGGAGTTGAGACGCTGCTGTTCACGGCGATGGTTGAACAGTTCGCGGACCTCTTTCCAGGTCACTCCGTACGGCCGGTGCTCGCCCCTGCCGGGGCGGTAGAGGGGGTCAATCAGCTCGGCCTGGTCGACGAGTCGACCAGCCAGGTCGTACTCGCCGACCTTGACCGCGGCCAGGGCGTCGAGGGCCAGCCGGTCGGCTCGGGCCTCCCGTTCGGCGCGGAACTGGTCGCGTTCGTCTGGGCCGCGTTCGAGGACGGTGGGGTCGGCGGCGATGACGGTGGCTACCGCCTCCCACACCGGGCCTAGGCCGTGTTCTCGGACCAGGCCGTGCAGGTGGCCCTCGCTGGTGTAGCGGGCGGTTTCGTCGGCGCCGAATCCCAGCACGCCGCCGTAGTAGCCGCCGGCGTAGTCGGAGACCGCGTTGCGGATCAGGGCCTGTTCCACGGCGGTGAACGGCGACTCCGGTGGCGTGGCTGCGGCCTGGACCGGGGGCTGGTCGCGTTGCTGTGGAACGTCGCCCGGAGCGGGCTGTTGGGGCTGGAAGACGCCGTCTTTCGCGATCACGGAGGTGCGGAAGTCGGCCCACGGCTCGACGTGGCCGTAGAGCGGTTCGGCCTGGTCGATGATGGCGAGCACGGTGTCGGTGTCGCCGGCGTTGAACGCCTCGATGGCGCGTTGGGACCGGACGCCGGATTCGGCTCGGTCGCGGGCCTTGAGTTCGTCGTCGGTCAGCGGTTTACCGTCGGCGACCTCGGGGTGACGGCGGATGTAGTCGGCGATCCAGTTCCACTCGTCGCGGCTGGCTCCACCGGGTACGTGGACCTCGGCGACGTAGCGGGCGGGGGAGTTGATGGCCCCGTTGGTGTTCGCGGCGGTGTAGCGGGGCGCGTAGTCGTGGATCGTCTTGACGAGCTGGGCGTGCCGGGCCGGTGTCAGCCAGGCCGGCAACGGTTCGGCGTCGGCCGGTACGGCCTGTGCCAGGGCGGTCAGGGTCTGCGGGGGTCGGTGGTGTTCGTGCTGGTCCGACGGTTCGACGTCGGCGGGGTCGAGGCTGGTGATCCAGCCCAGCGAGTTCAGTTCGAGGCGTCCCCTGGCCCGGGTGACGGCGACGTAGGCGAGCCGGAGTTCCTCGGCGGCTGGCAGTCGTACCTTGCCGGTGTCGGGGTCGGTGTCGGGTGCCGGGAAGTCGTCGCCGATGCGGACGTTCGCCCACTCCAGCCCCTTGGCCTTGTGGACCGTGGAGACGATGACGTCGTAGGCCGGTTCGCCGTTGGGGTGCGTGGCGCCCTCGTCGGTGAGCTGGTCGACCATGTTGAGCAGGGCTTGTGCTCCCCGCCGGTCGATGAGCCGGACGAACGAGCGCAGGGCCTGGGCGTGCTCGTCGGACTCGACGTACTCGCGTACCTCGGACCAGTTGGCGAAGTTGGCGAGTTCGGGGTGCTTGGTCGGCTGGCCGTTCTGCAGGGCGAGTGCGGCCTTGGCGATGTCCTCGATGGCGCTGCCGCCACCGACCAACGCGACGGCCCGGCCGGCGTCGAACGCGTCGAACACCGCGGCGACGGCCCCGGCGTTGGTGCGGACCAGGACCGCGTCCGGGTCGTCGACCTGACCGATCGTGGTGGGCAGCGCCGGGTTGCCGGTCAGCGTCCACTTCGAGCCGAGCAGGCCGAGGAACTGGTTGCCGACGTCGGCGACGGCGGTCCCGAACCGCCAGCTCTGGGTCAGCGGCAGCTCGACGTCGGCGGGCCAGCGGCTCAGTGCGTCGACCGCGCCCCGGAAGCCGTAGATCGACTGGTTGGAGTCGCCGACGACGATCGTCTGGACCGGCTGGTCCTGGATGACCCGCGCGAGGACTGGGTTGATGTCCTGCGCCTCATCGAAGAAGATCACGTCATACGGCAGTCGGGGCCTGGTCAGGGCCCAGATCTTCAGGTAGTCGTCGTGGTCGAAGTGCAGCTTGCCGTCCGGGTCGTTGATGTCGGCCCAGGCGGCACGGGCGTGGCCGATGACGGCGGTGGCCACGGCTTCGGCGCCGGGCTCGCGGAAGCGTGCCGGCAGATGCTGGCGGCCGACCGTGTCGTGGTCGCTCTGCCGGAAGGCGCGCAGGGTTGCCTTGACCGCGTGGGCGAGGCTGTCCGCCGGGAACTCGTCGACGTCCTCGATGCCCAGGATCCGAGCCCACTGTTCGGGGAATCGGGCGCCGGGGTGCCAGGGGCCGGCGGTGCCGACCTTGGTCCGCAGCGGGGTGTTCTGTAGGCCGGCGCGGGCGAAGCCGTGCGACGTCTTCGCGGTGACGTTGCGGCCGAACTTCTCTCGGGCCTCGTCAGCGATCGACCGGTTGAACGCGACGTATGCGATCCGCTTGTCGGTGCGGGCGGCGGCGAGCATGACCAGGGTGGAGGTCTTGCCGGTCCCGGCCAGGGCGGCGACGGCGATGTCCTGGCCGGCGAGGTAGGCGTCGACCACCTTCTGCTGCTGCTCGGTGGGCCGGTGCCCGCCGCCGGCCGGCTTTGGCGCGGTGGCGGCCAGCTCCTTCGTCCGCCAGTCGTCCAGGTCCCCGAGCACGGTGCTTCGGCGCCGGCCGCGGAAGGTCCAGGTGCCGTCGGTGAACCGGAACCGATGCTGCTTGAGCAGGTCCCGTAGCCCCTGCTCGCGGGGTGCGCCGGTGGTGCCGGTGACGGTGACGGTGTTGCCGGCTTCCTCGACAACGATCTGGTCCGTCCAATGGCCGGTCGGCGCCGGCGTCTCGAACTCGGCGGCCGGGTCGACCGGCTCCGCCGCCGATGCCGTGGAATCGTCGTCCCCGCTGTCGACGTCGTCCGGTTCGAGCTCCGGGTCGTCCGGCTGTGTGACCGTCGCCGGCTGTGGCTGTTCGGCCTGCCGCGCCCGGTGCTGGACTTCGGCCAAGGTGTAGTCCACCAGGGCCTCGTCGTTCGGGGGCAACTCGGCGCCGTCGCTCCAGTCGTACGCGCCGCCGTGCCGTTCGACGATCTGTTCGACCTCGTACCGGATGTCTTGCAGGAGTTCGTCGCTGCCGGGGTGCGGGTGCGCGACGGTGAGGACCCAGCCCAGCTCGGTGTGCGGGTCGAGCATCGTCGCGGCCGGCTGCTGCGACAGTTCGCGGCCGAGCTGGTCGGCGCAGCCGGCTGCCCGGTCGTGCTCGGCGAAGCTGGCGTAGTGGGTGTGGGTTGCAGGGGCGCCTTGTGCTGCCGTCTCGACATCGGCGACCGGTTCGTCGGCCGCCGGCCCGGCGAGGTCCGACGTCGTGGTGGCCAGGTCCTGCCCGGCCCGGTCAGGTCCGGCGTCGAAGGGCAGTTGGTCGGCCACCACCGGCGACGCCGGTCCGGCGGCGAGTTGCGACGCGGCCGCTGCTGCCGCCATCTGGGCGTAGGTGTCCGGGTTGGCGTGCAGGTTCGGGCCGAGGCGGCCGAAGACCCGTTCCCACCGGCCGCGCTTGAGGGCGGTGGCGACCAGGTCGGCGGCGAAGCCGGAGGAGATGCGGGCCAGCTCGTTGAGCATGGCCAGGGACGGATCGACGCCCGGGTGCCAGCGCTGGTCCCGCAGGGCCCGTGCCTCGCGGGCGAGCAGGACTGACTGGCGCAGCAGTTCCTCAGGAGCGGTGTCGTCGATGCTGACGCGCTTGAAGTCGTCGATCAGCGTGTTCAGCGGTGACGTGCCCGGCCGCCACTGTCGTACCCGCAGGAGCTGGTTGCAGGCGGTCTTGACCGAGCGCAGCGGACCGCGGATCCGGTTGCGGCTGGTGTACGGGGTGCCGCCGTCGAACTCCGAGGTCACCGACGGCCCGACGTCGGTCAGGAGTCGGATGGTGGCGGCGATCGCCGGATCGAGCGGTGCCGGCGCGTCGGTGCCGTCTTGGTCCGGCGGCGGGCCGGCGTCGACCGGCGGGGTTTCGTCGCTGGCCCGAAGAGCTGGTTCGTCCGGCGGGGGTGTCGCCAGCATTTCGGCTGGCGGAATTGCTGGCGTGTTCGATGGCGGTGCCGCTGGCGGCACTGCCATCGGGGTGGCGGGTTCTTCTGTGGTGATCGCCGCTGGTGGCGTGCCGTGAACGGCGTGGGTCAGGTCGGCCATGATGCGGTCGACCAGGGCGGTCCGGAAACCGGCGTCGGTGGCGAAGAAGGCCTTGGCCACCGCTGCGGAGTCCGGATCGTCGTAGAGGTCGGCCATGTGGTCTTCGATCCGGGGCTCGACGGCGAGCCGGGCGTTGTCGGGGACGTTGACGCGCACGATCTGGAGCAGGTCGGCGTTCGAGAGGGCGGTCGCGCGGACCTGGTCGACGCCGTCCACGAACGGTTGCAGCACCGCCGGCAACGCGACGGCCGGCACCTGCGCCACGTCGACGGGTACGGCCGTTGGGGTGGTGTCTGTGTCGGCCGGGTCAGGCTCGTCACTGGTGGCGGGCTCGGTGTCGACGTCGGTGTCGACGTCGTTGGCGGCCGGGGTGCCGCCGTGTTCGGTGACCGCCGTAGGTTCGTCGGCGTCCGGGTGGTCCTCCTGGCCTTGCGCCGTGGGTTCGTCGGCGGCCGGGTGGTCCTCCTGACCTTGCGCTGCCGTGGAATCCTCGCTGGTCAGCTCTTTCTGGAGTTGTTCGAGCCGCTGGACGCTGTCCTGTAGTGCCTGCTCCTGTGGGTACGGCAGGCCGATGCGGTTGCGGGCTCGGTCGATGTTGGCGCGGATCCGGTCAAGGCGTTCGACTTCTTTCGCGCGGTCGGTGGCCACGGCGGCCAGCCGGTTTTCCAACCGGCGGATCAGTCCGACCGGGGTTTCGTCCTTCAGGTCGGGCATGTCGATGGTGATGAAACCGGCCGGTACGGCGGTGAGGGTGAGGGTGACGTAGGCGGCGCCGATTGTCGGCCGGCTCAGTGTGCCGGTGAGTGGGATGTTGCCGATCTCGCCGAGCGTCGCCTGTTGTGCGGTCCAGTTCGCGGCCTGCTTCAGCGTGTCGATTAGGGCCTGGCCGGCGTCGGTGCGTTTGTCGTAGCGGGCGCCGCTCACGGTCATGGCGAACGCGTCGCCGCTGACGTCGACCATCTTGGGCAGGACGGCGTCGGCCTGTGTTATCCGGTCGGCGATGTCGTCGGCCCGGTATTGGTTCTGGGCGATGCTGGCCTTGAGAGTGAACTGCTCGTCGTACCAGATCCGTTGTTCCTGGCTGAGTTCGGCGACGACCTGTTCGAGGGCTTGGAGCTGGAGCAGTTCGGGTCTGCCGGCGCCGACGGCGAACATCACCGCCGGGTTGATCTGGCCGTTGTCGCTGTCCTCGTCGAGTTCGATGACGTTGGTCGTGGTGTCCGTCGGGTCGAGCAGTTGGTTGGTCCAGCGGGCCTTGTCGTCGACCTTTTGCCAGAAGAACGGGTCGTAGGACTTCTCGGTGACCGTGAGGATGTGGTGGATGGCGGGGTTGGCGTTGCCCTGCCGCTGGCCGCGGCCGAGGCTCTGGGTCAGTGGGGTGAGCTTCCAGGTTGGGTCGATCTGTACGACGGCGATGACCCGCCGCTGGACGTTGACGCCGGTGCCCAGTCCTTGCCGGCTGCCGAGCAGGATGCCGATTTTGCCTTCGCGGGCGTCGCGTTGCAGTTGCTCGCGGTCGCGGCGGTTCTTGGCGTGCTGCGCGAATCGGATCATGTCGGCGGGTACGTCGCGGGCGACGAGTTCGTCGCGTAGCGCGTCGTAGACGTTCCAAGCTGCCTTCGGTACGCCGAGGTCGCAGAAGCCGAGGATCAGGCTGCCCCGGCGGGGTTCCTCGGTTCCGTCGTCGAGGAAGTAGCGGTCGTCCTTGTGGGCGTGCCAGAGCTGGGCCATTCGGTCGGCGACCACGTCGATCTTCTGTGGGTCGCTGGTACTCCGGCCGACCAGACGCAGATCCAGTGACGCCATTCGCCCATCGTTGGAGATCCACAGGATGTTGTCCTTGCGCAGCTCACCCTTGGCGTTGACCTTCAAGTCGGGCTTGCCGCTGGTGACGCCGCGGGCCCGGCCGGCCAGGGTATTCAGGTACATCGCCAGGTCGGGGGAGGAGGGCACGGACAGGATCTCCTGCCGGCCGCCGACGATCGTCGGTTCGTCAAGGTTCAGGTGCTGCTTGAGTACGACGTCGGCGAACACGTAGGTCGCCTGCTTCAGGTCCTGAATGTTGACGAAGCGGGCGTAGCGGGTGCGACTCTGGAATCGGCTGCCGTCGGCAGTCATCTCGACCCGGCGGCGGGCCTGCACGAACGTGGCCAGGAACTGGTCGTCCTCCTGGATGCCCATGTCTTCGAGGAGTTCGGGGGCGATGTACTTCATCGCGGTCAGGACCTCGGCCGGGGAGTTGTCCCACGGGGTCGCGGTGGCCATGACCACGACCCGCTTGGCTCCGGTGCGCCGCAGGTATTGGAGCTTCATGTCCAGGTCGCCGGTGATCTGGTTGCCGTGGTGCGACAGCTCCTGGATGGCGCTGATCACCCGCAGGTTCTTGTAGACGTGGGCCTCGTCGACGAACAGCATGTCGATGCCGGTGCGCTCGAACTCCACGCCGGGATCGGACGGACTCTCCAGCTCGGCCTTGATCCGTTCTTCGAGGTCGGCGACCTGCTTCTCGATGTCCTTGACGGTGTGCCGGTCGGCGCCCTCGGCGTTGTTCAGGTGCGCCTGGAGCCGTTCCTGCTGTCGGTTGAGGTATGCGACCCGGACCTCGCGGCTGACCGGGATGACCTTGAACGCGTCGTGGCTGATGATGATCGCGTCCCAGGTGCCGGTCGAGCATCGAGCGACGAACCGTCGCCGCTTCTCGCCCCGCAGGTCCTCGGTGTCGGCGGCCAGCAGCCGCGCCCTCGGGTACGCGTGCAAAAACTCGCGCTGGAAGTGGCCGAGGACCGCCTTGGGTACGACGTAGCAGGGTTTGTTGACCAGGCCGAGGCGGCGTAGTTCCATGCCGCCGACGATCATTTCCAGGGTCTTGCCGGCGCCGGTGCCGTGGTAGAGGCCGACGCCGGCGCTGTTGCGGATCCGGGCGATCGCCGCGTGCTGGTGGGGGTGCAGTTCGTAGGCGGAGGACATGCCGGGCGCGGTGGCCCGGTCGCCGGCGAACGAGCGGGGCACGCGGGCGTTGAACTTGTCGTTGTAGGCGGCCGACAGCCGTTCGGCGCGGTCCGGGTCCTCCCACAGCCACGACCGGAAGTGCTGGTCGAGCTGCATGGCCTTGGCCTGCGCGAGCGCGGTGCCCTCGGGGTCCTTGACGGTGCGTTTGCTGTCGCCTTTGCCGACGGTCATGGTGACCTCGACCGTCTGGCTGTTGAGCATGTTGGTGATCAGGTCTTGGGCGCAGCGGGCCTCGGTGCCGTAGACGGTGCGGGCGAGCACGCCGGTGCGGCTGCCGCCCTTGACGGCCCAGCGGGCGCCGAGGCTGGTGACGGTGACGCCGGTGTCTTCGAGGATTTCACGGACCCACTGCTGGACGTCGCCGGCCGGGACCCACGGGGAGCCGAGCCGGGCGCCGATCTCGGCCGGGGTTCGGTCGCGGGGGATGACCGGCCGCAGCGCGGTGACGTTGGCCTGGAACCGTGGGTCCTGCTCGGCGGCCTGCTCGGCGTCGCGTAGCTTGCGGCGTACGTTGCCGGACAGGTAGTCGGCGCGGCGGATCAGCGCGCCGGTGCCGGGCTCCTCGAAGACCAGGCTGTCGATCGCCTGCCGGGCCTGGTCGGTGCTGTCCAGGCCGAGCAGTCGGGCGATCTCGGGCAGCCGGATCTCGTTGTGGGTGTCCCAGCAGACGACCACGGCGTCCTCGGGAGAGTCGACCTGGTCGACCGGGGTCGCCGGCTCCACCACCCGGCCGTCGAAGATGTCCGCCTTGCTGGCTTCCTGCGTCTCGTCGTCGAACTTCTCCAGTGCGGCGACGTACGGCCAGTACGGGTCATCGCGGAAACCGCCGAGTCGGGGGTAGTTGCGCCGCTCGGTGATCGTGACCTCGCCGGTCTCCGGGTCGGTGCGGGTACCTTCGGCGATCTTGAAGCGGTTGATGCGGCCGTTCGCGGCGACATACGCGTCGTAGCGGCGGTTGAGTTCTTCGCGCAGGTGCTGCATGCGCGGGGTGTCGGCCGCGTTCGCGGCTTCCTCGTCGAGCAGCTCCAGCACCGTGGTCCGCAGCCCGATCAGGGCACGCAGTTCGGCGACCTGGGTCTTGGCCGGTGCGTGGGAACGGACGATGCCGTCGATGACCTGGGTGAACGTGCCGTCGCCCTTGTCGACGAACATGCCCTCCGTGGGGGTGTCCAGCGGGCCGTGGAAGACGACCTCGTCCCGGCCGGGGGCCGGGTCGGTCATCGTCAGACGGGCGGCGACGGCGGAGTCCACGACCTGGTCCAGGCGGGCGGTCAACGCCGCGGCGGCCGGGCCGTCGCCGGTGACCGCGAGGACGGGCCCGTGGCGGCCGCTGACGGCGACTGTCTGTCCGCACACCATGCCCGGGTTGGCGGCGAAGTGTTCGTTGATGTGGAACGTCTCGGTGTGGTCCTGGAAGGGCAGCTCGATCTGCCGGACCCGGACCCAGTCCGGCGTCTGCTCCGGGGGGTCTTCGGTGCGTCGGCGCAGGATCAGAAGGTCGGTGACGACCTCGGTGCCGGCTGCGGCGGCGTGCGCGTCGGTCGGCAGCCGGATCGCGCCGACCAGGTCGGCCATGGCCGCCATCCGCTCCCGGGCGTCCTGGTGGACCTCGTCGGAGCCGTCGAGGGTGTACCGGGAGGTGATCAGCGCGACCAGGCCGCCGACCCGGGTGGCCCGCAGCGCCTTGAGGATGAAGTGGTTGTGGATCGGCTGCCGGCGTCCGGGGTTGTCGACCGGGTCGGCGAGCCGGTAGTTGCCGAACGGGACGTTGCCGATCACCAGGTCGACGGTGCCGTCGGGCATCCGGGTGTCGGCGAACGACTCGCTCCGGATCTCCGCGCTGGGGTACAACGCCGTGGCGATCGCGGCCGTCATCGGGTCCAGTTCGACCCCGACCGGTCGGACGCCCGGCGGGGCGAAGCCGATGAAGTTCCCGCTGCCGCAGCCGGGCTCCAGCATCCGCCGGCGGCCGAGTTCTCCGGTGAAGCCCAGTCCGGCCAGCGCGAGCCAGATCGGCTGCACGAGGGCGGCGTCGGTGTAGTGGGCGTTGAGGGTCGTGCGCCGGGCGGCCCGGAAACCGTCCTCGCCGATCAGGGCTACGAGTTCGGCGCGCTGTGCGGCGTACTGCTCGCGGTGCTGCGGCCGGTCGTCGAACAACTGTGGGGTGGCGCCCCACCCCGACCAGCGGGCGTAGACACGCTGGTCGTCGGGCGTCGCCGGACGCTGCTCGGCCTGCTGGGCTTGCAGCGTCCGGATCGCCGCCAGGTTCGCGTCGATGCGGGCATTGACCCCGGTGGGGGCCAGATCGGCCTGCCCTGTCGGGCGGAAGTTGACGGTCGACGCGACCAGGCCACCACCGTCGAACGGGGGCGGCGATTCCGCCGAATCATCTACTCCGTCGACGTCGCTGGCGGCGGCGCCAGGACCATCGTCCTCATTACCTGGTCGCGGGCCGTCATCTGCGCCGAGTTCAGCCGGCGCAGCCTGGCCATGTAGCCCTCCCCGTCCGGGCTCGGTCCGGCCAGTTCCCGGGCCAGGTGCTCGATCGCCGCCGCTGCTTCCTTGCCCAGTTCGGCGAAGTACGCCTCCGGGTTCTCGAGTTCCGCCAGCCGGTCCGGGGCGGTCCTCTCCCAGTGGTTGCGGGCCTGCACTGCGTACTGGTTCATCGTCGATCTCCTGTTGCGTTGGCCCGGACTGCTCGTCGCGGTGCGGCTGGCCGGGCTCGATGACGAAGGTCGTGACCACGCCGTCGGTGTGGACCGCAGGACCAAGGATCTCGGGCAGGTACGACGTTTCGGCCGTCTCGTCGGGCCCTGCGTCGACGTCGAACAGTGACTGCTGGGCCGGACTGGCCGCAGCCTGCCTGGGTGCCTGCGGTGGTGGCGGCGGGGGAAGGTCTTCGGGTGGCGTGCTGGTGGTGTCGGGGTCGTCGCGCTGCTGCGGAGGGCCGTGTGGTGTGGCGGCGCCGGCCAGCACCTCGGGCGCTGGTGCTGGTGGTGTCGTGGCGGGCGCGGGTTCGGGCTCGGGTGCCGATGGGACGGGTAGGTCCAGGACCCGGGCGACGTAGGACGTCAGCCGGTTGACCACCTGTGCCGGCTGCCCGACCAGCATCGCCAGCGCGGTACGCGCCGCCGAGGCGCGACCGTCAGCGGTGCGGATGCGGGCGGCGGCCCACCGTGCCTTCGCGGCCACGATTACCTCGACCAGCGGCCGCCGTTCCGACGTCCCGCCTCGGACCGCCCACACCCGGCCGGGCCGGGTCGGGTGGCACGCGACCGCAGGGTGCAGCAGGTGGTGGGCGCGTTCGGCGGCCCGCCGGCCGGACTCACCCGAGCCGAGCCGGAAGTCGACGCCGGCGCCGGTGTCGATGACGGCGGTCAGCGCGGCGACCTGCCCAGGGGTCAGTGTCGGTCCGGCCGGCGCCACGACCAGCGGCGGCACGGCGTCGTCGACGCTGGCGGCCGATAGCGCGATCGCCTGCAACGGGTCGACCGCCACGGTGGCCGGACCACCGGTCCGCTCCGACTGCTCGGCGACCCCGAACAGCACCTCGCCCGGCTCGTAGATCCAGGTCGCCGGGCTGGTGACGTACTCGTCGACGTCGGCGGCCGCGCCCGGCGGCGCGTACCCCGACCACGCGACCACTGGGGTGTCCGGCCGCCGCTGGTCGCGGATGCCGACCACCACCCGGTCACGGAACCGGTCGACCAGCGTGCCGCCGCGGCCGGTGGCCGCCAGCCCCGACGCGCGGATCTCGGCGTCGGTGAACCCGTTTCGGCGCAGTTCGTTGACCAGCCCGGCTGGCCGGTCCGGCGCGTAGCCGACCACCCATGGCCCGTCGGCCGGCACCCCACGGTGGGCGAGATACCCGACCGCTCCGGAACCGGCCTCGCTGGCCAAAGCCACCCGGTAGAAGCGGGCGGCGACGACGTGCGCCGCGTACAACCGTTCGCGGCCACCGTCGGGCCGTGCCTCGGTCCGCCCGGCGACCTGGCGGGCCAGTGACGCCGACCGGTCGCGTAGCGCAGCGGCCCGGTCGACGGACGTGGCGACGCGTTCACCCGCGGCCGCCAGCCGCGGTGCCTCGGGGGCCATCAGCGGTCCCCGTCCTCGTCAGCGGCGATGAGCACGCCGCGTTGCCGCAGCCGCTCGAACAGGTTCTGGTGGTTCTCCAGCACCTTCGTCAAGAGGTCGATTTGCTCTTGCAGGTGCTCGATGATCTCGGGCAGTTCCGTGGGCTGGGCGTCGACAACCGTCTCGCTCATTGTGGTCCCCCATGATCCGGTGAGGCGTACACCGTAGTAAGCAGTCGCGGGCCCGCACCAGAGCAAATACGCACGGTGACCGGCCGGCTGGCCTGGTAGGCGGTTGCGGTGGTGCGGGCGCGGGTGTGGTTGGTGTTCGTGGGGTGTGGGGCGCCCGGGTGGGTGGTTGCGGCCTTGCGGGGCGCGGGTGTGGTTGGTGTTCGTCGTGTGTGGGGCGCCCCGGCTGCCGCGCCGCTTCCGGTCCTCGGCGCCCTTGGGGCGCCTGTGGTCCGGGTCGGCTTGCCCTTGTGTTGGGGGTTGCGGGTGGTGGGTGGTTGTGGTGGTCGGCGCCGAGGTCGGGGGCCGCAGTCAGGCGGGGGACTGCCCCCGCAAGCGATCGATCACGTACTGGACCGACCTCTTCGACCACCGCCCCCGGCCCGATGGGGTTGGTACCTGCTCGCGGTCGAGGATCGCGGCGATGGCGGCGTAGGACAGGCCCTGCGTGCGCAGCTCGTCGGCCCTGACGGCCCCGGCCGGCACCGGTACCCGTGGCCGGCCGACATGTACCCCCAGCGCGCGGGCGGCGGCCATCCCGGCGGCGACCTCGGGGCGACGGCGAGTGTCGTTGTCGTTCATGCCCCCATCGTACAGAAAAGGGTCCAAGAAAGGGTGCGCCAGGGGTAGCCTTTTCTGTACCCTTTTCTGTACGATAGAGGGGTAAGGAAGGGCCCGGCCGGTGAAGCCACACCAGCCGAGCCCGAAGCGGACTGCCCCTGATGAAAGGTGTCCAATGCCCCAGCTTATCCCCGGTCTGCCTCGGATCCTCGACCACATGGACCGCTGCGTCTGCTGCGGTGCCCACCGCTCGGCCTCGTGCCACGACCGGTGCTCGTTCCAGTTGGGCTACGCCAGCTCGCCGGGAGTCGTGCTGATCCTGGCGGCGCTGGAGCTGCGCCACTCCTGGCGCGAGTTCAACGCCGCCGGCGTGGAGGACGCCATCGCGGCGGCCGAGCGCCGGCTGTTCGGCACCAACGAGCCCGGCGGCCTCGGCGAGGCGGCACTGGCCGCGCTCGGCGACTACTACACCGGCCAGTACGGCAGCGTCGTCTCGGGCCAGGAGTGGATCCGGTACTACTCCGAGTACCAGCGGCTGCACGACCTCGGCCTCCACCTGTACGCCACCGCCGCCCGCGTGGACGGCTACGACTTCCGCCCCGACAACTTCGGGGTCCTGACCGCGCTGCCCGTCGCCGCCTGACCGAATCCCCGGCTCCCCGTGCCGGCCACCGGCACGGGGAGCCATCCCCCGAACGGAGCAGCCAAGATGATCTGGAACAGCCACAGCAACGACGACGGCGACTGGTGCGCGTACTCGGGCAAGGCGGTGACGCCCGGCGACGGCGGCCGGTGCCCGCAGGGCTGCGCGGCCGGCCGGCTCGAGGATGTCCCGACGGAGGCCCCGCGCACGCCGCAATACGGCGACCGGATCACCGTCCACCCCGGAGCCGGCGCCAAGTCCACCCACACCATGGAACCGCTGCGCGCCGGGGTCTCGCTGGACGTGCTGCACGTGTGGCACCGGTACGAGACGATCGAGATCGGTGGCCTGGTGCTGACCAAGCGGGGCGCCTGGGTCACCGACATGAGCTACCGCATGGTGGCCCTGCCGACCCCGGACACGTACACGATCTGGCCCCGGAGCGGCGACGAGGTCGACCTGCCCGACAGCGGTCCCCGGGTCACCATCGTCCAGACCGACAGCAACGCCGAGACCGGCAGCGTCACCGCCCTGGTGCGGTTCCCCGACGAGTCGACTGCCACCTTCCCACTGCACCGCCTGGTCCCACCTCCACCGTCCTGATCGCGGCGTGTTGTCGGGCCACCCCGGAGCTTCCGGGGTGGCCCGACGTCGTTTAGCTGCGGAAATTGAAATCCATGGCGATGTGTGCGCCGTAGACGACGACCCCGGCGAGGGTCAGGCCGACGCCCGCCGCGACCCAAGCCGCCCCGGCCGTGGCCAGCACCGGCCGGCTACGCAGCCACACGCCGACCGGCAGCAGCAGCGCCCCCAGTGCGGGCAGGGCCAGCACGATCGCATACAGGCCGATCGAGACGACCGGCTCGGGCCAGGTGCCGAAGATCGGTTCCTGAACCGGCGCGGTAGAGAAGATCTTGTAGTTGACGGCGCCGACCAGGTTGGACGCCAGCACCGCGCCCTGCACGAGGATGATGACCGCGACGGGGCGGCAGGCGGCGTAGACGACGTCGACCAGGCCGTCGACGCCCTCGGCCAGTTCGGGCCCGCGCCGCCAGACCCAGCGGGCGGCAGCCAGCAGCAGCACGCCCAGGATCAGGATGGGCTCGCCGAACACGAAGTTCTTGTAGACCTCACCCTCCAGCGTCAGGGGCCAGGTGAGGGTCATGTGCAGGCCGAGCGCGGTGCTGATCGCGCCCAGGCTGCCCAGCGACAGGGCCCAGCCCTCCCAGCCGGGCAGTGGTCCGGGCCGCCACACGAGTCGGTAGCCGAGCCCGACCAGCAGGAGCAGGCCGACGCCCGCGCAGGTGCCCATGGCGCCGGTGTAAGTGATCATCGGATGTGCCTTCCTCTTCGTTGAGGGTGGACATCGGCGCAGGCGAGACCGGTCCGCTGTGGGCGGACGCGGTGGTCATGTAGCCGAGACGCCGAACCGGCGCGCAGCGCCGGCGGAATCGAGCCTTGCGGGGGTCGAGTCCGGTGCGGACCTCTTGACGAGGGCGGCCACCCGCACCGGACCCAACTCCCGCCCCCCGTGGCTCTGAGTGGGTCAGCGATCACCCTGACGCGTGGATCAGCCGGTCGCCAGGCTTCCTACCTGCACGAATGACCAAAACGTGAAGCGATGTTGCGTACGATCCACCCCATCGGAGGTGTGATCATGGACCCCGAGTTGACTCGCCGGCTGCTGCGGGGATGGCGGCGCCGGGTGACCCGGGCCGAGGTTGGCCTGCCCGACCGCCTGTATCGGCAGCGCGGCAAGGGCTTGACCCAGGAGGACGTTGCGATCGCCGCTCGCTACTCCCTACGCGCCTACCAGGACCTGGAGCTGGGTCGGCGAACGCCGAGCCCCGGCCTGCTCGACGCGGTGTCCCAGGTGCTGCGGCTGGACGAGCGGGAGCAGCGCGCGCTATGGCTGGCCGCGACCGGAACCGCCCGCCCGGCCGCGGGTTACGTCGTCGACACCGATCCCGGTCTGGCACGTCTGTGTGACCTGCTGCCCGGACCGGCCTATGTCACCGACGCCGCCTGGAACGTGCTGGCCGCCAACCAGGCCGTGGCCCTCTGGTTCGTCGACTTCTCGACTCTGCCGCCCCTGGATCGCAACATCGCGAAGTGGATCTTCAATGGGCGTCATGCCCGGCACGCGTTCACCGACTGGGAATGGCACGCCTCAGCCGCCGTCAGTCGCCTACGTGACCTGTACGCGGCGCTGCCGCCGGACCACGACCTGGTCGGGCTGATCCGCGAGCTGCACAAGAACCCCGAGTTCGCCGCCCAGTGGTCGTCCAGCCGGGTCGTCGACGAGCCGCCCACCGCTCGACGGATGGTCCGCCCACCCGGCTCCGGTCTCGACCACCCCGGCGTACCGCTGGACATGGTGGTCCTGGTCTCGGCGTCTCCTGCGGACGGCCGCCGCGCTGTCGCGTTCCTGCCGCCGCCGGGCTACACGCCACCGACGCTCGATGTCGCCGCCGCCGATGTCTGCCCCGCCTGTGTCGCCTAGACCCGGCGGGTGCCCGAGTCCGGCCGGGGGATGGGTCGCCGCCGTCCGGCGGGCCGCTGGCTGGACCCAGGCGGAGACCGCGCTGCGGGCCGGGATCACCGTGCGCGCCCTGCAGGCGGTAGAGGCCGGCCGGGTCGCCTGGCCGGTGACGATGGCCGCGATCGGCACGGCGCTGGATCTCGACACCGCCGGCCGGCGGCACCTGGCCAGGCTGACCGACCCGCCTCGTCAGGCTCCCGTCCCCGCCGACCCGGACCACCTGGCCCGCATGGTGGCCGCGATCGCCGTGCCGGCATGGGTCGTCGATCCCGCCTGGAACGTGCTGGCGACCTCGGCGGCGAGTCGCCGGGGCCCTCGGCCGGGGACGAACCTGGTGGTCTGGGCGACCTCGGCCCGCAGGGCCTGGGACGACTGGCCGCACGTCGCCAGCCAGCTCATGGCCCGAAGCCGGGCGGTATCGAGCTGGTACGCCGAGCCCGTCCCGGGCTTGTCCACCGTGGTCGCCGACCTGGCGCGGGCAAGCCGTGACGCGGCCGAAGCCTGGTCGGCCGGCAGGGTCGCCGACACCCCTCACCAGGAGGTTGTCGGCTACCGCCGCCGTCAACTGACCCTGCTGTGGGCACAGTTCGGCGACGACCCGGCGACGCGACTGGTGATGGTCACCGACTAGGCCCGCGCGCTGCCTACGCCTGGCGTGGCTTCGCCGCGTCGGCGGCCCGGGTGGCCAGCGCGGTGGCCAGGTCGACCATGCCGTCGACCACGCTCCAGCGTGGATCGCTGTCGACCTCGACACCGCGGCGCAGCCCGGCGAGGTAGTCGACCAGGACCCTGCGGGCCTGGAGCTGCTCGGCCCGCTGGTCAGGGGTCAGCGCGGCCAGGCCCGCGTCGTCGAGGTCGCCGAACGCACCGGCGAGCGCGCCGCCCAGGGCACGGAAGTCGCTCCGCACATAGGTGCCCTTGCCCTGGTGGCCTTCGACCAACCCCATGCCACGCAGCGCGAGCATCGCCGATCGGACGACGGTGCTCGACGCGTTGTATTGCCTCTGCAACTCGGCGCCGGACGGCAGTTGGTCCCCCGGCCTCAGTTTGCCGGCGGCGATGTCACCGTGGATCGCGTCCACGATGCGCTGATATGTCGGCGTGATGCCCATTTTTGTGGTGCTCCCAGCTTGGCGGCTGGGCCGATTCGATCACGCCCTGTCCGCCGACCTCAAGCACATGGCGTCACGACACGGCAGCGCCGGGTGTTGACTTGTGGCACATAGCGTCATAAGTTCGTTCCGGGTCAACGCAGTGCTCTGCGGGTTTCTCAGCTTGGCAGCAGGAGATCGACCCAATGTGATCCGGGTTTACCCGCCGGTGAGATGGCCCCGGATCGCTAGCGCCGCCCCGTGACTAGGTCCGGGGCGGCGCAACGGTTTCGGGAGGTCACATGCGTCTTGGCATGGTCGAGGTTGCCCGCCGGCAACTCGCCGCGCACGTTCGGGTCGACGGCTGGTGCCCGGAGTGCGGCCGGGCGGTGGCCGGCCGGGGCTGCTGGTGGTGGGCCGACGCGTTCGGGACGTTGGTGGCGTACGGCCAGAGTCCCACGACGTCCCCGTCGGAGGGGGCGGGGTACGAACGAGGGGGCGGCACCGACGGTGCCGCCCCCTCCGTTACCCCCGTATCCCCTGGTCACCAACGGTAGATCTCGAACCCCGGGTCGTTCTGCAGGTTGTCGAAATTGATCAGCAGTCCGGTGTGGGTGTAGAAGTTCAGCGCGGAGAAGATCGCGAATCCGAGCCCGGCGAGGGTCCAGGACCAGTACACGATCTGCCAGGCGACCGCCCGGCCCCGGACAGCGGCCGGGAAGGCCAGGCAGCCGAGCGCGGCGAGCCCATACAGGCCGAGCCCGAAGAACAGGTTCTCCAGCGCCGGCAGATGCCCGAACCGGCCGGTGATCGGTTCCTCGGCCGGGGCACCGCCGACCGCCTCGAAGCGGACGATCGCCGCGGCGCAGAAGACCAGGACGATGCCGAGCCAGAAGATGATCCAGGTGACCGGCACCATCGCGCCCCGCATCCGGTTGGTGTCGACGACGTCGTCCTCACCGGCCGCCGGCCGTCCGGCGCGAGCCAGCCACCAGGTCGCCGCCACCAACACGCTGGCCAGGATCAGCGACGGCTCCGAGAAGATCGTGTCGATCCAGGACTTCTCCGAATGCAGTGGGTGCACGACGGCGCTGATCAGCGCCAAGGGGTAGAGCACCAGGGCCAGCGCGCCGAACGCGGCGACCCAGCCCGAGCGTGACAACGCGTTGCGGGGCATGAGCAGCAGCGGCGCCTTGGCGCCGGTGGCCACGGCCCAGAACCGGGGGACCAGCAGCAGGGCGAGGCCGGCGGCCAGGCCGATGGTGGTGTTGTACATGATCAAGGTGTTCATGGTGCTCCTGTCTCGCCGGCCACCAAAGGGGAGGTCGGGATGCGATCAGCGGACCGCGATCGCCGGCGAGACCGACACGGGTGGCGGGAACAGGAGCCGCTGGCAGTCCGGCATGAGGCCGGGCGGCGTGTCCACCGGTGTCGTGATCACGTGACGGTGATCGTCTCACCCCGGACCGCGATCACGCAGCCCCGCCATGCCGTGTCTTTCCAGCGGTTCTGCGCGCCCGGATCTAGCCCGTGGGACCGCCGCCGCGGCTGGTGAGGCCCGGCGCGTAGGCGTTGCCGCCCCCGCCGGCCTTCGCCGCGTACATGGCGTCGTCGGCGGCGCGCATCAGCTCGTCGAGGATGCCGTGGTCGGTGCCGGCCGCCCAGCCCAGGCTGGCGCCGATCGTCACCGGGACGCCGGCCACGGCCAGTGGCGCGGTCAGCGTGGCCAGGACCTCGCGGGCCACCATGTCGAGCTGGTCGACGTCGACCAGGACGAGCGCGAACTCGTCGCCGCCGAGTCGGGCGACCACCACGGCGTCGGGCACGGCAGCCAGCAGCCGGCCGGCGCAGGCGGTGATGACCTGGTCGCCGACGTCGTGGCCGTGGGTGTCGTTGACCTGCTTGAACCCGTCGAGGTCGAGCAAACCGACCACGACCCGGCGTCGTCGGGCGTCGTCGGCGAGCAGCTCGGCGAGGACGTCGACGAGCCGCCGCCGGTTCGCCAGCCCGGTCAGCGCGTCTGTATAGGCGAGCCGGCCGAGCTGGTCGACGCGGCCGGCGGCGTCCAGTGCGCCGGCCAGCGCGCGACCGTAGGCGGCGAGCAGGTCCCGGTCCCGGCCGGTCAGGGTCGCCGTGGCCCTGCGGCGCAGGCGTAGCCAGGCCGGTGTGGCACCGCCGGGCAGGCCCAACTCGACGCCGTCCAGCGCTGGCCCGGTCGCCGGTCCTCGGTAGGAGATCTGCCCGTCGGCGGCACGGACCCGCCGGTCACCGGCCGGCGTCGGGTAGTCCACTTCGACCTCGGCGGCGCCGACCAGTTCAGCGGCGCGCATGGCGCCGACCGTGGCGACCCGGTCGATGTCGCCGCCGGCCAGCTCCGCGACGGCGTCGGACAGCCGCCGCCAGGCCAGCCGATCCTCCCGGGCCCGGATCCGCCAGGCGTACCCACTGTGTACGGCCAGCACTGTCGGTGGCAGCGCGGCCAGCAGCCGCCCGTCAAGGTCGATCAGGATGACCGCGCCGACGCCGAGCACCAGGTCGACCAGCCGCAGCCCGGTCCGCAGGTCGGCGTCGGCCGCCGTGACCTGCCACCAGCGGCGGCCGGTGGCCAGCGCCACGACCGGCGCGACCAGCGCCTCCTCCACCACGGCGTAGGCGGCGGCCGCGGCGACCAGGGCGAGCAGCAGCCGGGGCCACGCCCCCGGGTCCACGTCCATCGTGTCCAGTCCGGGGCGCCAGCCCAACCACCACGCCGCCCCGGCGCCGGCCGCCGAGGCAAGGGTGTCCTTGGCGGTGTTGAACAGGACTTTGCGCAGGTCGCGCTGCCGTAGCGCCTTCGCCGCGCCGATTCCGGCAGCGGTGGTGAGGACCACCCACGGCGCGGGCAGCACCGCCACCGCCAGGACCACGGCGGCCGATGTCGCGGACACCTGCTGCTGCCTGCGGGCTACGGTCACCGTGCACCCGGCCGCGACCGCGACCATCGCCGCGACGAACGCGACGTGCAGCAGCGCCGAGGTCGGGGACCAGGGGGCCCGCACCAGCGCCCAGGCGACCACCACCGCGGCGGCCGACACCACGAGGCCGACCAGCGGCATCAGCCACCGATCGGCCCTGTGGTCAGTCACCGTCACCCCCACGCCGTCAGCCACCTCTCGGGTGGCTGCGTTGCGTCAGGATACCGTGACCATGAGCAGTATTCGGATATTCGTTGGCGGGGATATGTCCTGCTCAGCCCCAGTCGTGCTCACCGCGTACGTTGCGCATGATGTGTCCTCCCCTCAGATGTGCAGAGGGGAAGGTACCCATCGCGCGGCCGATATCGCCCGTTTGGATGTCGTTTGAGGCATGGAGCGCCGGAAGTGCGATTTCGATGGTGACGGTTCGCGTTCATACCGCCGGTATGAACCGGAGGTAGAGTGAGGGCATGACCAAGAAGGTGACCGTGAGCGTCCCCGACGACGTCGCGGACTGGCTTGAACAGCAGGGCAAGGGCAATGTGTCCGGGGCGGTGACCGATGCCGTCCGGGCGCAGATGGCCGGCGGCCAGCTCCAGGCGTCGCTGCGGCAGGCCGGGATGAACGTCACCGAGGCCGGCAAGGACCGGTGGCGGCCCCTGCTGGCCGCCCAGATGCCGGCTGAGGTGCTGGCCGAGGGCCGCCGACAGCTCGACGACGTCGCGTGAGCGGGTCCGATGTCGCGGTCGTGCTCGACCCCTCGGCCGTGGCTGCCTACGCCCGCAACCAGGTCGCGGTGGGGGAGCTGTTGACCCTTGTGGCTGACGAGGGGCGGGTCGTCGGGGTGCCGGCGACCTGCCTGGCCGCCGCGTACACCCGCGCGGCCGGAGACCTGGAGATCGCGCTACTGGCCCTGCTGGAGGCCACACCGGTCGTGCGGCTGCTCCCGCTGGACAAGGCCTCGACCAGGGCCGCCGGGCTCACCGCCGGACGTGTCGCCGACGGCGACATCGCCCTCGGGCACGCGGTGACCGCGGCCTACGAGCACGGCGCGCACTATGCGACCACCGATCCGGCCACCGCCGCGAAGGTGCTGGTCGCCGGCTGGTCCGTGCTCGACCTGAGCGAGTAGACCCGACACGACGAAGCGGCCCTGCCCCAAATTTGGGGCAGGGCCGCTCTGTCTATCCAGGGGTTATCGGGTGGTCAGGCCGACCTGAAGAGCCTGTAGCAGGGTCAGGGTCTTCAGGTCGGCCTGGTCGTCGCGGCGGTAGCGGTCGAGGTGGTCGTCGAGTTCGCTCAGGGGCAGCCGGATGGTGTCGATGTAGGCGTCGACCGGCCGGGCCGGTGTCGTAGTGAGCCCTTCGGCGAGGTAGAGCCACATTCGCTCGGTCGTGTAGCCGGGGGAGACCGTGACGGCCTCGGCCACGGTCGTCCAGTTCGCCGCGAGCAGGCCCATCTCCTCCTGGAGTTCGCGTGCGGCGGTCTCGGCAGGGTCGTCGTCGGGGTGGTCGATCTTCCCGGCGGGTGCCTCCACAGTCACAGCGCCGAGCAGCCCGATCCGGGGCTGGCGGGCCAGCACGTAGATGCCCTGGGCGACGTCGTAGGGCAGGACGGCGACTGCTCCGGGGCGGCGTACCAGTCCGCACACCCACGGCTCGGCGTAGGTCGGCAGGGTTGCGGTGACGAGGTCAAGGCTGGTGTCGCCGACCGTAGCCAGCCGTTCGGGCCGGCCGACGATTCGCATGGGGTTCATGCTGGCCCTTCCTGCGCGAGATGGATGGTGTCGAGGTGCGCGATCCGGCGGTGGCCGGTACGCGCCCACAGTTCGCCGTAGCGGTCGTCGGGGCCGGCGTGGTCGGCGAGGATCTGCCGGGCCCTGTCGATCGCCGAGCTGGTGCTGTCGGCGTTGAATCCGATCGGCGGCGTCGGCGGCTGGTCGGGGTCGATGGTGATGGTCAGGTGGTACTCGTAGGCGTCATCGATGACGGCCAGCAGGCTGTGGTGCACCTCGGCCTGGTCGTCGTCGATGTCGTGGTCGGGCCAGACGATCTCGTCGCCGTCGGCGGTGCGGATCCGCACCACGCCGCCGTCCAGGTCGTAGGTGATGCCCTTGTACTCGCGGGTGTTGGTGTCGTCCAGGACGATGACCAGCCTGTCTGCGTGCGGCATGCCGGTCACCACCCCGACAGCGCGATCACGGTGGTGACGGCCGTGCCGGCGAACCCGACCAGGAGCAGCGTGCACCCGCCGCGGATGGCCACGTACTTGGCTCGCAGGGCACGGGACAGCCACCACAGTTGACGGGCCCGGCCGATCGGGGTTGCCGGCCCGTCGTCCTCGCGGTCGGCGAACACGTCGAGCAGCCGTCCGGGGTCGACCGCCGTGGCGTAGGCGACGAACCCGTGCTTGCCATCGAGGCGAGGCCGGCCGGCCAGGAGCAGCAGGGTGATGGAGGCGAGTACCGCGGCGGCGGTCAGTCCGCCCGAGATCAGCGTGGCCGGTGTCAGGTTGCCGCCGGCGCCGGCGCCGCCGAGTACGGCCAGGCCCGCGCCGAGCAGGAGTCCGGCCACGCTGAGGTAGCCGGCGGCCTTGGGGTCGACCCGGGTCATCTCGGCGCGGGCGGTGGCGATCTCGCCGTCGAGGGTGTCGACGAGCGTCGCGTGGCCGCAGCCGGCGGCGTGCCTGCCGGCCTGCACCAGCGCGGTCTCGCTCGACTTGTCGTCGCCCGTGGCGCCGCAGGTGCACTCCCAACTGGTCCAGGTGAGCGTGATGAGCACGTTGACGGTGCCGCCCTTGAAGGCGATCTGCTCATGCCGGGGGGTGCTGACGGGCCGGCTGGGGCGGACAGTGCGGGTGTTCATGTACGGCGTCGATATCGACGTCGGCTCGCCGGGGTCAGGCACGGCGGGCTCCCACCATGCTCGTGTCGGCCGGGGCCCGCCAGCCACGCTTTGGCAGGCTGCCCCGCTCGGCCCACGGGCCCAGCGGGCGCAGCAGCCAGCCGGCGGTGACCAGCGGCGGGTAGCCGAGCACCAGCGCCCGCACCGGCAGCGGCAGCCCGTCGAGCCGGGTGGCGATGAGGTCGATGAGCCGGGCGTCGAGGTAGTTGGAGATCGGCAGTACCTGCCGGTGCCAGACGTCGTCGTCGAGGACCTGGTGGTACATGCCCATCAGCCGGGCCAGGTGGTCCGGGCCGTACAGGTCGGCCAGCGTGAGGGTGCTGCCGAGGTACAGCACTCCGTCGTTGTAGGTGGTCGCCACCCGCTGGTCCGACCACGCGAGTCGATTGAGGACGCGGCGGTATCCGTCGAGGTTCGTCTCCGCGTAGCCGGCCGGCTTGCGGCCGGTCGCCACCGCGTTGACGACGTAGGCGTCGGGGTTCATGTAGGCCCGCCAGCCGACCTGGGCGTTGCCCTGGGCCATGACCGGCTGCCAGTACGAGACCAGCGGGTGAGTCCACTCCGTCATCGCCTCCGGGCCGCGCCAGCTCTGGCAGTGCCAGCCGTTGAGGACGGCCATGCCGTCGATCTGGCCCGGGACCGGGTCGGCCGCCGGCCGGGTGTAGATGCCCTGCATCGGCCGGCCCTGCTGCCGCCACGGGCCGGGCATCCCGGTCAGGGTGGCCGGCGGCATCGGCGGCGCGCTGTCGGCCAGCAGGGTCCAGGACCGGTTTCCCGGCGTCCAGCCGGGCCAGACCCGGCCCGTTTCCGTGGAATCAGACATGATGGGTGGTGCTCCTTCCGGGGAGTGGCGGGCGGCCCGTGCTGTAGGAGGTGGGGCCGCCCGCGCCGATTGGTCAGGTGGGTCAGTGGCGCCAGGTGCCGGCCGGGTAGTAGGGGACGGTGCCCCTGATCTCGGCCGGGGCGGTGCGGCCGCGCTGGATGTCGTTGATGTGCTTGAGGTTCCAGTCGTCGACGAACCGCTGGGCCTCGGTCTCGTTGCCGAAGACGGCGAGGACCTCGTAGTCGGCGTACTCGCCGCGGCCGACCTCGGTCGCGGTGACGGGCTCGGACATCGGGGTGTTGTCCCTTCTCATGCGGGTGGTGGGTGTGACTGCAACTCGGCTGGTGGCCTCGCCGAGCACCCCTCTACCTATAATGATACCCCATATGGTTTGAGTGTGGCTACGACGCAACGGGGAGCCGGTCGAGTACCTCTGCGAGTTCGGCGTCGGCTACGAGCACGTCGCGGGCCTTGGAGCCCTCGGCCGCCCCGACGATCTGGCAGGTTTCGAGCAGGTCCATGAGGCGGCCGGCCTTGGCGAAGCCGATGCGGAGCTTGCGTTGCAGCATCGAGGTGGAGCCGAACTGGGTGGTGATGACGAGTTCGGCGGCGGTGCGAAGCAGGTCGAGGTCGTCGTCGGTGAGGTCGTCGAGCTGCGGGCCGCTGGTGGTGCCGGGGGTGGCGGTGACGTCGGGCAGGTAGCGCGGGCTTTCCTGGCGCCGCCAGTGCTTGACGACGGCGGCGACTTCGGCGTCGCTGACCCAGGCGCCTTGCAGACGGGTGGGGTGGGAAGCGCCGATGGGCACGAACAGGGCGTCGCCGGCGCCGAGCAGCTTCTCGGCGCCGGCCTGGTCGAGGACGACCCGGGAGTCGGTCAGGGAGCTGGTGGCGAACGCGAGCCGGGAGGGGACGTTGGCCTTGATGAGGCCGGTGACCACGTCCACGCTGGGCCGTTGGGTGGCCAGGACGAGGTGGATGCCGGCGGCGCGGGCGAGCTGGGTGATGCGTACGACGGAGTCCTCGACGTCGCGCGGGGCGACCATCATCAGGTCGGCCAGCTCGTCGACGACCACCAGCAGGTAGGGGTAGGGGCGGATCTCTCGCTCGCTGCCGGCTGGCGCCTTGATCTGCCCGGCGCGGACCTTGGCGTTGTAGTCGTCGATGTGGCGGACGCCGGCGGCGGCGAGGTCGTCGTAGCGCATGTCCATCTCGCGTACGACCCAGTCCAGGGCGTCGGCGGCCTTCCTCGCGTTGGTGATGATCGGGGTGACCAGGTGCGGGATTCCTTCGTAGGCGGTCAGCTCGACGCGCTTGGGGTCGATGAGCAGCAGCCGTACCTCGTCGGGGGTGGCTCGGGCCAGCAGCGAGACCAGGATGGTGTTGAGGCAGGCGGACTTGCCGGCGCCGGTGGCGCCGGCGATGAGGAGGTGCGGCATCTTGGCGAGGTTCGCCACCACGGCGGCGCCGTCGATGTCCTTGCCGAGGCCGACGAGCAGGCGGTGCGGGTCGCCGGCGGCGCGGGAGCGGATGACGTCGCCGAGGGTGACGACCTCCCGGTCGGGGTTGGGGATCTCGATACCGACGGCGCTCTTGCCGGGGATCGGACTGAGGATGCGGACCTCGGGCGTCGCGGTGGCGTAGGCGAAGTTTCCGGCCAGGCTGGTGACGCGTTGGACCTTGACCGCCGGACCGAGGGTGAGTTCGTAGCGGGTCACGGTCGGGCCGCGGCTGAATCCGCTGATCCGGGCGTTGACCTTGAACTCGTCGAGGACCTGCTGCAGGGCCGTCATGGCCGCGTCGTTGGCGCGGGTGTGGCGTCGGGGCTGGTCACCGGCGGCGAGCAGGGACAGCGAGGGGAGCTGGTAGCGGCCACCGCCGGCGGCAACGGTGCCGGCGCCGGGTGGCGGGACGGGTGGAGCGCTGGTGGCGGCCGGCCGCACCGACTCTTGTCCGGCGGAGGCGGGGGAGATGTCGGTGGGCTGCACAGCGACGGGGTGCTCGTCGACGGGCTGGCTGATGTCCTCCCGCTGGTCGACCTCGTCGTCGTCGAAGGCTGTCCGGGGGGCGGTGAGCCGGTCTCGGAGCGTGGCCAGGGAGGTGCCGGCGGCGGTGAGCACGCCGAGCACGATGGCGGCGAACAGCAGCAGGCTCGTAGCCACGGTGCTGATCCCGGCGGCGAGTAGACCGCCGGTGAGCCGGCCGAGGATTCCGCCGGCGTCGGTCAGGCCGGCGTCGGGGTGCAGTGCGGTGATGCCCAGGTCGGCCAGGCCGGCGGTGCCGAGCACGACCAGGACGGCGCCGGCCACGGGACGCCGCCACCGGGCGGTGACCTGGTGGCGCAGGGCCTGGACGCCAGCGACGGCGAGCAGGATCGGCAGGGCCAGGCCGAGCAGGCCGAGCAGGATCGCGGCCAGGTCGGCCAGCGGCCGAAGGACCAGCCCGACCCCGCCGGGTCGCCACCAGACGGCCACAGCCAGCAGGACGGCCGCGACCAGCAGCGCCAGGCCGGTTCGATCGTGGTCGTCCCGACTGGTCCGTGACGCGGTCGGTGCCACCTTGCGGACCAGCCAGCCAGCGCCGTGGGCGGTGGTGGCCCAGCCGGAAGCGATGCCGCGACCGACCTGGGTGGCAGGGTGCGGGCTGCTGGGACGGCGGGACGTGCTGCGGGTAGTCGGCTTGCGGCGGCTCTTCGGGCTGCGCCGGGCGGCCGTGCCGCTGCGGCTGGTTCGGGTGGGCATGACGGTCCCTTCGTCGCGGGGGTTGAGAGGGTGGATCAGGCGGCGTGCTGGGCGCTGGCCGCCGGAAGCGGGTTGCCGGTCGGGTAGTAGCGGCCCTGCACCTCGCCCTTGCTGGCCACGCCGAGTTCCACCAGGTCGGCCAGGAGGATGCCGGCCCATTTCGCCGAGCAGCCGAGTTCGTCGGCGACCATCTGCGGCCGGGTGTAGCCGTCGCGTAGCACGATGCCCGAGTGCAGGGCGTCGGCGAGCCGGACGTGGCCGGCGGTGATCCGGACCCCGGACACCACCGGCGCGGCCGTGGCGGCCGGCGGTGCGGAGGCGGCCTGGGGAGCGGTGGTGGCGGGCTTCGCGTTCGGCTTCATCACGGAGGGGTCCCAGACCGGGAACGGGACCACGTTGGCGGGCAGTACCGCACCACCGCCGTTGTCGACCGGCTGTGTCACGGCTGGCTGTGCGGCCGGCGCCGCCGCCGGGGCCGGGTTGGCGGGGATGGTGCGGCCGGCGCGACGGGCGCGGATGCTGTCGGCCTTGCGCATCCGGGCTTCCTCGGCGATCTCGTGACGGCGCAGGTAGTTGTCGCCGAAGGCGTTGGCGGTGCCGTCGTCGAGGGTTCGCCAGGTGATCCGGACCGGCCAGTAGGTGCGGGCGTCGTCCTTGACGTAGTAGCCGCGAAACGGGGCCGATCGGCCGTTCTCGTCGCTGTCGACGACGTAGGCGTAGCCGGGCATGTCTGGGAACTGGGTGGGGTCGATGTCGACCTTGAAGACGCCCTTGGCGTTGTTGGTCTTGCAGCGCAGCAGGATGCCGTTACCGGCGAGCAGGTTGTTGCGCAGCGCGTCGGCGAGGTTGCCGGCGCCGCCGAACGCGTCGAGGGTCGGCTGCTGGCTAGCCAGGATGAGCGCGATCCCGACCTTGCCGCCCTCGCGGGCGATGGTCGCCATCATCCGCTGCGTCGCGGCGGCCAGCAGCGGGTTCTCGGCCGGCGACAGCGGCTTGTGGCACTCGTCGACGATGACCATGATGCCGGGCCGGTCGTCGGTGGGGGTGAACCCTTCGAGTTCGTGGAGGTCGTTCTCGTCCTGCCGCAGCTCCAGGACCAGGATCAGGCCGACGAGCATGGCGTGGATCTGCTGGAATGTGGTGGCCGAGTAGTCGGCGTGCTTACGCAGCAGCGGCGACGAGGCGCCGCCCTGTCCGTCGCCGTAGAAGATCACGGTGGGGTGGGTGTCGGACCCGGCCAGCGCCAGTGCGATCGACTCGATCATCCGCGACTTTCCGGTGCCGGCGATGCCGCAGATGAACCCGCCGTACAGCCGGTTGCGGACGTACGCCTTCCAGGTGGCGACGCCCTCGCCGTCCAGGAACGGGCCGAGGGCCACCCGGCCGGTGTGCGGGTCGAACGCGGACGGGCCGGGCCAGTTCTGGTCGGTCTTGACCGGCGAGTTCGTGATGATGGTCAGCAGCAGGGTCGGCGCGGCCAGGACCGGGTGCCGTTCGATGATGATGTCCTGGCCCGCGACCAAGCCCAGCACGCCCCGCAGCAGCTCCAGGTGGTTCATGACCGTGTTGTAGGTCTGCTTGCCGGGCAGTAGCCGCAGCACGTAACGGACCACGCCGTCGCGGACCTGGGTGGGCGATTCCAGACGGGAGCCGGCCAGGTCACCGTTGCGCAGGTAGCGCCGCCAGCGGGCAACGTACCGGTCAACCGGCTTGCCATCAACGACCTCGACCTCGACCACCTCGGCGGCCGAACCGATGCGCCGCTTACGCCACCAGTGCAGCGACAGGGCGTAGCCCAGGGCGGCCAGGATGCCGACCGCGTCCAGTGACAGCCCGGTGACGACCGTGGTCGACAGCCAGCCGGCCGCGACCGCGATGAACGCGCAGGCCCGGTGCCGGCTCTTGCGGTCGGCCAGCCGAACGCCGGCGACGACCGCCGCGACCACACCGACGACCAGCGCGGTCCCGGCCACCGACAACGCGATCGCGGCGTCGGCGTCGGTCAGGTGCATCGCGGCCCGGGTCGCGGCCGCCGCGAGCACGATGGCGCCGAGCGCCGCATGCGGGGCGATCTGCGGTACCAGCGGCGCCTGCACCTCGGACGCCTCGGGCTGCGCGGGCGGCGGCGCCGCGGTCGGGCTGGTGGTCGGGGAGTCGGCCTGGTCGTCAACGGCGACCGGGATGTCGTCGATCGTGCTGGTCACCGGTGCGATCCCTTCATGAGGCTGGCTGGAGCGGGGATTGGTGGAAACGGGTCGAGGTGGTGCCCGGCCGGGGCCGTAGCCCCGGCCGGGCATCGGGTCACTCGTTGACGACGTGCGCCTTGTCACCGGTGTCCGAGGCCATTCCGTACGCCTCCTTGACCACCAGGCCCTCGCGCAACTTGGCCGTGAGCGCGCCCCACAGCACGCCGGCGTTGGTGCTGGCCTCCTGGGCGGCGGCGAGGGCGGTCATGACACCGGGCCCGTAGTTGGCCTCAGTCAGACTGGAGGCGAAGCCCTCCGCGGAGCCGTGGGCGATGTGGGCCGTGCTCACCCCCTCGGAGTAGGCGATCGCGGACACCAGGCCGGTGACCTCGGCAACGGGCTGCTCGTCGATGTCCATGTTGTTCTCCTTCGTGGTGTTGGTGTTCGAGCTGGTGGTGCTGTTCTGCGGGAACATCTGGATGACGGGCGCGACCGGCCCGCCGGGGCTGCTGTGCTCCTTTCGGTCCGGGGCGCCGGCCGGCGCCGGGGTCGCCGAGGCGCCAGCGGCCTCGGCCTGTCGCCGCCGCTGCTCGGCCTCGGCTTCATCGCGGAGCCGGCTGGCCTCACAGGTGGTGCAGAGCGGATGGGGCGTGAGCTGATGCATGTAGCGGGCGGTGCGCTGACGGCCGCAGGTGCGGCACTGGTAGGCCGCCGGCACACCGTCTGTGTGGCAGGCGCAGCCCGGGTTCTGGCACCGCAGGCCCTGTAGGTGGTCCCACTCGGCGGCGTCGATGCCGTGCAGGCTGGCCAGGGCCTCTCTGACCTCGCCCTTCCAGGCGCGAGGGTCCGTGGTAGCAGGCGGCGTGGGGCCTGCGGCCGTGGCCGGGGCCGGTCCTGCGGCCGGGTCGGGCACAGTGGCAGGGGCGTTCGAGGCAGCAGGCGGCGTAGGGCCTGCGGCCGTGGCCGGGGCCGGCCCCGCGGCCGGATCGGGCACAGTGGCCGGTTGCGGATCTGCGGCGGCGGCGGGCTTCGGCGCCTCGGCCGGCTTCTCGGCCTCGGCGTGCCCGGCCGCCTCCTTCTTCGCCTCTTCGCGGGCGGCCTTACGCTCCTCTGCCCGCTCGATGGCTTTCTCCCGCCGGCGGGCGGTCGCGGCCTTGTAGGCGTCGTCCTTCAGGTCGGCCATGAAGCCGCCGAACCCGTAGCGGGGCTGGGCGATCCCGGCCTTGATCTCGGCCAGCCGGATCTGCTTGCGGGGCGGGATCTGTCCCTTGGCGGCGTAGATGACGTCCTTGGTGATGTACCACGCCATCCACGCGATGATCAGTAGCTCGGCCATCGACGTCTCACCGGCCCATCTGCGTCGAGACGTGCTCGCCTAGGTCGGCGCCCTGCTGGCCCATCAGCTCCAGCAGCGACATGACCTGTCCGGCGCCGATGAAAAGCGCCAGCGGCACGAGCAGAGTGGCCCACAGCGCGACCTTGTCCGGCTTGCCGTCGGCGACCCAGTCGATGAGGACCGCGCCCACGGTGAACAGCACCAGCCCGCCGGCCAGGTAGCCGCCGGCCTGGCCGAAGTTGCTGCTCATCCAGCCACCGACGAACGTGCCCGCCAGCAGCAGTCCGGCGCAGAACATGATCAGAACCGCCGCCGTCTGCTTGGCCTTCGCCCGCTTGCCGGACGCCTTCTTGTGCAGCCGGTGTGCCAGGAAAGCCACGACCACCGCGCACAGCAGCAGGCTGAACCGACCGCCGAGCATGATCAGGGTGTCCATCAGAAGTCCTTCCAGGTCACAGGAAAAGCCAGACCGCGATGCGGCCGGCCGGAACGATGAGGTGCTCCACGACCCACTCACCGGCGGTCGTGGAGGCGAGAAGCTTGATCAGCAGCAGGACCGTGATGGCCCGCCCGGGACGCTGGGCGATCCACTCGCCGTAGCGGCACCAGACCGTGTACGGCAGCCCGACCAGCCGGTACCACCAGATCCCGGCCCCGCGCACGAACCCGTACCTGCGGGCCGTCCACTCCCCGGTCTTGGCGTACGCGGCCAGTTCGGCCACCGACGCCGGCGGCTGGGTGAGTACCGACGGCGGCGTCACGTACTCCAGCACCGCGTCGATCACTCCCGTAGCCCGGCTACGGAACGTAACTTCCGACTTCCGAGTTTCCGGCCTCTCAAAGCGGGTTTCACGCTGTGCAGGGGCACCTTCAAAGTCGGAACTTCCGACTTCCGAGTTACTCTCCGTAGAGATTTTGGTGGTCGGGGCGGCGTCGTCGCCGCCCGTCGGGCCGCCGTCGCCAGCCGGTGCCGGGCGAGGGGTCGCCGACGGAGAAGCCGGCTCGGTGTCGTGGATGGACGTCATCGGTTTTCCCCTTTCCGCAGAGGTGTTCCAGGGGTTCGAGGGGCCGCCGCCAGCCGCCCGCGGCCATGAGTGCGGCCGGCGGCGGCCGGTATCAGGCCGTTTCCGGCAGGTCGTCGGAACTGGAAACGGAGCCGGAAATCGCGAGCACGGGAGCGAGCCGGTCGCGGAGTTCCGCCGGCAGGTTTTCCGGTGGCAGGTTCCGGACGACCCTGACGACCTTGCCGACGGTCTTGCCGGACAGGTTGGTCGCCTTGGCGATTTCCCCGATGACTCCGGTCTGGATTTCCACCACGCCCGCCAGCACGTGGGCGACCGTTTCCGGCCGCACGCTCTCGACGGTGGGCAGGATTTCCGCCGGGAACGAGGCCGCCACGGCGGTCAGGTTTTCCGCTTGCGCGCTGCCGGATTTCCGGTCGGCGGGCCGCCCGGTTTCCGACCGGACCCGCAGCGGCTTTTCCCGCGCCGCCGACTGCTGGGCGCGGGCCAGTGCCGCCCGCGTCCGGTCCAACTCGGCCATGATCGCGTCGCGGGCCTCGGTGATCGCCCGTACCTTCTGCGCGGCCGCGGCTCGCTCCGTGACCAACTGCTCGATGCGGTCCCGCGCGTCGTCGAGCTGGGCATGGAGCACCCGGCCTCGACTGGCCGACTCGTCCGCGTTTTGCCTGGCCACCCGGCCTTCCTCGGTCGCGGCGGCCAGTCGCTGACGCAGCGACTCCTCAGCCTGAGCGGCGGCTGCGGTCACCTGCTCGACCTGGGCCGCGGCGGCCTGCTCGGCCACCACTCGGGCCGCCGTGGCCCGGTCGGCGGCGTCACGTGCCTCGGCCAGCCGCCCCTCGGCCAGGCGGGCCGCCTCAGCCTGCTCCCCGGCCCGGATTTCCGCCCGTCGGGCCTGCTCGTCAGCCGCGATTTCCGCCTGCCGAGCACGCTCGATTTCCGCCTCGGTTTCGGCCTGGATTTCCGCCAGCTCCTTCGCCCGCGTTTCCGCCAGCGTGGTCGCCGCGATGGCCCGGGTTTCCGCGTCGGTGCGCGCCTCTTCCGCCGCACCGCGCGTCTGGATTTCCGCCTTCACCTGGGCCTGGATTTCCGTCAGCCGCCGGATCGCCGACGTCGTTTCCGCTCGGGCCTTCCGCAGCTCTTCCGCCCGGCGTGCCATCTCTTCCGCCGCCTCGACCTCTGCGGCTGTCTTTCCGGCGAGGATCTTGACGCGGACCACGACGATCGGAGCGATACACGCGACCGCCATCACCAGCCCCCACGGCACCGCTTCGCCTTCAGTGATGAAGACCGGAAGGAGGTGCACGGCTACCTGGCAGAAGAGCATCAGCAGCATGCCGGTGACCATGTCCGCCCACCGGCGCCGGTGGAACGCGACGATCACGTAGATGTCGAGCATCACCGGGAACATCCACGCGATCCACGGCGAGAAGTGCGCCGCCACCGCGAGGTCGAACTCGCCCTTCGCCGTGAGGATCACCGCCGCGGCCATCGCGATCCACTGGCCCCAGCCAGCAGCCGACGAACCAGCCTTCTGCTTCATCAGTCCATCCATCCGTTGATCTGCCCGGCATTGGGCATCCGCTCGTCCGGGATCACGGCCGACGCCCGGCCGATGACCTCCCGGGCGATCTCGTCCTGGGCGCACGCCTGGTCACAGGGCAGTCCGCCGTAGTCGCGGGTGTGCGTCGGGGTGCCGCAGATGCGGCACGGCAGTGCCTTCTCGGCGTCGTAGTGGCCCGGTTTCGTCCAGTCCAGACGCACGTCTACGCGGATCTCAGCGCCCACGGCGGATCACCGCCCACGCCACCCGGATCAGCGCCGTCGCCCCGACCAGCGCGGCCAGGATGTAGATCAGCTCGTCCGGCACCTGCGTGCCCCGCCACTTCTCGCCCAGCGTCCAAACGCCGTAGCCGGCCGTGGACCAGGCCACGAACAGCCCGACCGCCCGCACACCGCTACCGGCCACCTTCGGCGGCTGGACCGGCTCGTCCGATACCGGCCGCAGCTCGACCACCGGCCGCCACGCCAGCCACCGACCGCTCTGGCCCTGGAGGTCCCAGGCCGCCCAGCAGGTGTCACACGCCCATCCGCCCAGCGTCTTCGTGCACCGCAGGACGGTGTCGTCGAGCGGGCACCATGCCCCCAGCTCCAGATGCACGTCCGGCGGCGTCGCGTACACGCGGCGCAGCTCCAGGGCCTCGTCACGGACCACGAGTTCGGTCCTGGTCTGCTCGCTCTTACCGCTCGGCGGGATAGCCAGGCTGGTCATGCCGTCACCGCCCGCATCCCGCGACCGAACGCGACCATGTCCCGCAGCCGCGCCGACGGTTTGTCAGCCAGCGGCGTGACCAGCCCGGCGACCGGGTCGCGCTCGACGACCCCACCGCCGGCCTCCTTCGCCTGGTACATGGCGATGTCGGCGGTGTGCAGTACCGCCGGAATCGGCTCGGCCGTCCCCGCGTGCACCACCCCGACACTCGCGCCGACCTGGACGGACTTGCCGGTGGCCCAGACGGGCAGCTTGATCAGCGCCAGCGCCTCGTGCGCCAATTCGGCCGCGAGCACCGGCGCGCCCGCCGGAAACGCGACGACGAACTCGTCGCCACCCAGCCGGGCCGCCACGCCGCCGTTGTCCTGGTCGTCAACCAGGTCGACCAGCCGGCGCCCGACCTCGACCAGCACCGCGTTACCCGCCGCGTGACCGTAGGTGTCATTGACCTGCTTGAACCCGTCCAGGTCGACCATCAGCAGCCCGTACGGCTGGCCGGCCTCCACGAGCCGCGCCAACCCGGCCTCCAGGCCGGCCCGATTCGCCAGCCCGGTCAGGCCATCCGTAGTGGCGTCTCGCCGAGCGGCGTCCCGCTCGGCCACTAGGCGGCGGCGTCCGACCTCAACGGTCGCGACCATTCCAGCGGCGAGCACGCCGGCCGCTACACCGAACAGGACTCGGGCGCTCATCGGGCACCGCCACTGTGCTGTTCACGGCGCCCGGCCTTCACGATCTGGCTGAGCCGGCTGGTCGAGACGCCGATGTGACGGGCTACGCGGGCCTGAGGCACGCGCTGCCCATCCACGAGTTCCTCAACCGCCTGCCGCCGAACCTCGGCGGCGACGGAGGAGAGGCGCTTGAGCAGGTCGACCAGGATCGTGGCGAAGCGGGCACGTTCCCAGGTGGATGGCGCCGACCAGGTCCAGGCGGCTGCCCTCGCCAGGTCGACCAGCATCGTGGTGACGCGGGCACGTTCCCAGGTCTCCGCCGGGATCTCCGTGCGCTGGAGGGGAGGTGTCTCTACCTCAGGAGGAAGAGGGAGGACAATGGTCATGGGTCGTCTCCTTCCAACGACGCGACCCTTGGGGCGAGGTCGGCGGTGCAACGCCGACCTCGTTCTCGTCCCACCACCTACGCAATGACTAGGCATCAGGCATTGTGTAGACAATGTGTTGGAGCGATCGTCCACCGGACTGGCCACCACGTCAAGTCCCCTGGCCAGATTGACTAGACATTTGGCGATCAAGGCTGTAGAAAAGTGCCGTGAACCAACCAGGGCTGCCGGCATACCAGCGGATCGCCGCAGCGTTCCGCGACCAGATCACCTCTGGCGCGCTACCCCCTGGACGGCAACTGCCCACTGAGCACGAGATCGCCCGGGAGTTCGACGTGGCTCGCCAGACTGCACGTAACGGCCTGGCGCTGTTGGTTGCGGAAGGGCTGATCGTCGCCCGGCGGCCAGCAGGCCACTTCGTGGTCGAGCGCGAGCACATGATCTATCGCCCGCAGGACGAGTCGCGGCCGCAGCCACCGAACCCGACGATGGACCGATACGGTCAGCAGATCACCGCAGAGGGGCGAGTTCCCTCGCAGAAGATCGAGGTTGCCCTGATCGAGGCCCCCGCCGACATCGCCGAGCGCCTGGAGGTGCCCGTCGGTGAGGTGATCGTCGTTCGCCGCCGCCTGCGGTTCATCAACGGGGAGCCGGTCAACACCAACGACTCGCACTATCCCCTTGATGTTGTCCAGGGCTCAGAGATCATGGCACCCGCCGATGTTGCCCGCGGCACGAATCAGGTTCTCGCCGACCTTGGGTATCCGCAGACCCGCGCGACCGATCAGTTCTTCTGGCGGATGCCGACTCCGGCGGAGATCCATCGACTCCAACTCGGCCGGGGTACTCCGATAGTGATCCACTACGTCACCGGGTACACGGCTGATGGCCGGCCGGTGCGTTGTACGGTCAACCTGCTGCCCAGCAACCACACCATCGTGGTCGAGCGGACCTTTGAGCGGGCCTGGCAGTGAGCGCACTGATCATCAGGCAGGCGCAGCCGGGCGAGTTTGACCTTGTCCTTGGGCTTCTGGAAGAGAGCGTCCGTTGGCTGCGCAGCCGAGGATTCGACCAGTGGTCTACCTGGCCGCAATGGCGAGCGAAGATGCAGCCCTCGCTCGAACGTGGCGACGTCTGGCTGCTGCTTGCTGGGCAACAGCCAATCGGGACGATCACCATCGAGACCAACGGGGACACCGACTTCTGGTCACCGTCCGAGCTGCAAGACCCAGCGGTCTACCTGTCCAAGCTTGCTGTCTCCCGTGGCGCGGCCGGCAACGAGTATGGAGCCCTGCTGCTGGAGTGGGCGGGAGATCGTGCCTACCGCCACGGCCATGCCTACCTGCGTCTGGACGCTTGGAAGAGCAATGAGCACCTTCAGAGCTACTATCGCCGGCGTGGCTGGGAGTACCTACGTACCAGCCTCAATGCCTCTCGCCGCTCAGGCGCTCTCTTTCAGCGGCTGGCCACGCAGATGAGTTTTGAGACGTCCGCCGCGCTACAGGAGGTTCCGGCTCCTCCGGCCCTTGAAACCGAACGTTATGACAGTGAGGTCGACCCTGTCGGCAACTTCGCCCGGCAACACACCCACATTCGGCCTGGACTCATCGCCCGCTCCAATGGCCTTGACCAGTACCGGATGGGGTTCGTGCCGGGGTATCGATACCGGCTACGGGAGGAGTCTGGGGCCTGGCAGGTGGAGCAGAGCTACCGCGACACCTGGTACCAGACTGCGACAGTGACCGGATCGGATCTCTCCCTCACCACAGGGAGTCTGTACGTGATCACCCACCAGGACACGCAGCCCTGCTACATGTCCATGGTGGAGATCCCGAGGTCGGTACAGTGAGGCGATCAACGACGGTCGCGTGTCAGGGGCACATAGTGCCTGAACCGCGTCGTAGGATCCGCCGAGATGCATGTCATCTTTTGATCTTGGAAGGGGCGCCCCTGCGCAACCGCTAATTCCATAAAAAGCCAAGAGCCCTGCACCCCATCTTCGCGGCCAAACGAATCAACGGGGAACAAGGCTCTCCAAGCTCGGAGGTCAGCATAGCACCCACCTTCGGGCTGGGTGCTTTTTCGTGTCCAGACACCTTCACGGCGTGTCCGGTCGATGCTGCGCGCCTTAAGGGCGGCACGGAGCGCATCCAGCCAATACGTTTTAGGCCCTTTACGGCCCGTTTTGTCCGCCTGCCTACGGCGTGCCGCCGCGGTCCGGTGGTGTCGTCGTGAGCCTGTTGGTGGAGACGTCCCGGTCGGGCCAGGTGCGGTTGTCGGCGCCGGCCGGTGCGCGGCGTCGGCCGGTGTACGTCACGGGCCTGCAGGTGCCGTGTGTGTCGTGCGCGGAGGCCGGGCGGGACAAGCTCGGGATGCCGCGCGACGGCCGCGGTTCGGATCCTTTGTGCCGGTCGTGCTGGCGTAGCCGGACGGAGCGGCAGGGTACTGCTGAGCGGCGCCGGCTGGTCGACGCGCTGCGTGAGGACCTGGTCGACGCGGGCGCGGGTTGCGCGGCGTGTGGTGAGCCGTCGCCGGTGCCGGAGTGCTGGTTGTGCGGCTGGTCGTGGTTGGCCTCGCTGCGCGACGAGTTCGAGGCCGAGGTGGCGGCCGAGGCGGCCGCGGTCGAGCGCCGGTTCGCCGCGATCGCGGCCGCCTCGGTGGCCGAGTCCCGGGTGGACGAGCTGGTGGCGTGGGTGCAGCGGTTGCGGGCGGCGGTCGAGGGATACGCCGCCGGCCGTAGCCAGGGCCGGGCGGTGGAGCTGCTCGCCGACGCGTTGGCGCGTGACGCCGGCGAGCGGTCGACGTTGCGGGGCCGGCCGGGTGCGTTCGCCCGGGTGGCGGGCGTGGCGGCCGTGGACGCGGACTGGCGGTCGGGGCGGCGGTCGCTGCCGGGCCGGGAGCGCACGGCGGAGCTGGCCGGCTGCTCGACGAGGGCGGTGACGTCGGCGTGGGCGCGGGGCGAGGCGGTGCGCTGGTGGGTACGGACCCGCCAGGGCCGGCCGCTGTGCCTGGAGGAGCGGCGGGAGCTGGGTCGGGCCCGTGACCGGGCCGAGTTCGACATCATCGCGCTGCACCTGGGCGACGCCGCGTCCCGCGCCCCCTACGTCGCTCAGGCGCTGTCGGTCCTGGACGGGCTGCTGTCGCACGCCCTGTCGCTGCTGGCGACCGCTCAGTCCGATCTGGACCTCACCCGGGCCCGTGCGGGGACGTGGACGGACCGGCTGGAGGTGGCCCGCCGGGCCGAGCTGCGCGAGGCGGTGGCCACGGCCCGGCAGATCACCCGCCCCGCTCCCCTGCCGGCCCCGATCGGCACCGTGAATATCTGCTCCCCCCACGGAGTGCTCAACGGTGAGTACTTAAGTTCCTGCTTGTCTCGGGGTCTGATGTACGGACCCCCCGTGACTCCCGCCCCCCGGCCGCCTCGCGGGGGGAAGAGCAAAGTCGGCGCTTCGCGCTCATCGACTAAGGGGGTTCGAGCAAATCGGGTATGCACCGGCTCACAGCCCCTACAGCGTCCTAGGTCGCTCCAGGGTGTGGAAGGTACGTCACAGCGGGGTCCGCGCCCGTCACAGTGGTCCGAGTGGGCCTATCGGCTGGCGTCCGACCTGCGGAAACACTGGGTTTGGCTGTCCGGGGTGGATCTGCCGTGGGTGGCGGCCGTGCTCGGGCCCCGGCTGGGCGAGTACTGGACGGCCGAGGCGGTGGTCGACCACGTGCTGGACACCCGGGGCGGCCGGCCGGTCATGGCCGACCCGGCCCGGCCGGCCGCGTACCTGCGGCAACTGTTGGAGACGGCGTTGACCAGCAACCGGACGCCGCCGGCGCCGGCCCGGCGGCACACCGAACACCTTCGTCAGGTCGCCGAGGCGGCCCGGAAGGTCGCGGCGGACCGGAACCAGCGGTTGCGTGACGAGTTCGACCGCCGTGACGCCGCCGCGGCGACGGCTGCGGCCGGCGGCGGCCGGGCGGCGGCCCTGGCCATCGCGGCGGCTGCCGGCCGTGGCGACCACGCGGCCGCGCGGCGTGCGGCCGCGGACTGGCCCGAGACTCCGAAGCCGGGCTCCGGCCTGCCGCCGCGCCGGTTTTCCTGACCCAGGGGCGCCGTTTCCGTGGAATCGCCGCCCCCGGCTGCCCGGCCCTGCCCTCGCCTCCACAACCCGAAGTAGCCTTTTCTGTACCCTTTTCCATACCCTTTCCTGTACGCTGAGTGGGGCGCGACGACCGGGCCCACCGCCCGAACCACGGATCCCCAGGAGGAACGTTGTCGACCTCGTCCCAGAAGACCGGCGCTGCCGGCGGACCGCGATGAGCGCCGAACGGCTCAGCCAGTCCACCGAGGACGCCATCACCAACCTGCTCATGACGCGGCTGGCCGAACGCGGCCACTACGACGACTTCCTTGACGCGGTGCCGCCCGCTGACCGGGCCGCGATCGAGGACGCGCTGGAGCGCCACGCCGCCCACCGTCGGGCCGCCGGCGAACCCGGCTGGTAGCGCACCCCCGGTGCCTTCAGCGCGTCGACCGCCGACAGCCGCTCATGAGGAAGGAACAGGCCATGCCACCCGTCGCCTGCAAGGTGATCAACGTCCAGCTTGGTGACCCCCGCTACCGGGCAGCCCTTGCCGACCTGCGTCATCCCGTCCTGGCCCACCAGATGTGGACCGACGCCGAGCACCGCTACCGCCGCCGGCGGGGAAAGGTCTGGACCGTCGCCCTGGTGCGCGATCGCGGCCGGTGGGTGCCGGCGGCGTGGGCGGCCGCGGCCGTGGAGACGGACGACGGCGGCCGGCGCGTCCTGGTGTGCTCCGACAACTACGAGCGCCGTGGCGTCGGCCGCGACCTCGGCCTGTACGCCGTGGTGCACGACTACCGGCACCGGACGGTGATCGTCCCCTCGGGCTTGCCGGCGGTCACCTACCTCTTCCTCCAGCCGATCGCCCTGCACGAGCGCTACGGCTGGTACCTCACTGGCCTGGCCGGCACCAGCACCCGCAACGGGATCGAGCCCCACGACTGGGCCGAGCTGCGCCGCGACGCCGACCCCGTTCGGTATCCCCGCCTCTTTCCCGCCCCGACCCGCGCTCCCGGCCACCGCGAGCGCCCCTCACGGCTCACTCTGCGTCAAGCTGCATAGTAGGCATCGAGCGGGGCTTGTTTTAGAGGCTTAGAAGCCATTTCAAGCGGATGTAGGATCGTGGCTGTTCATTGATCTTGCAATCTTATCGGTTACCGAAAACGATAAGCAGGTAATCGTTCTCGGTAACCGATAACTGTGATAGGATGAGGGTATGTCAGATCAGGATTCAGCGCTTCAAAGCGCTGTAGAAGGCGTGGCGGAAACTCGCGCGGGCGAGGGTACGCGGGACTGTGCCTACTGCGGTCGTACGTTCACGTACCGGCGCTCCTCGAACCGGCCGCCGAAGTACTGTCCCGATCGGGAGTACGACGAAGCGCCGAGGACCTGCCTGGCGCGGGCCCGGCAGCAGCGCATGGCGAACCGGGCCGCCGGCCTGGACGTTCCCCTGGCGACCCAGCGGCAGGACACCGCCGAGATTCAGCCGCAGGTCGAGGCGCTGATCGAGGCTCTGGAGCGCTACGCCGAGAGCCGGGCCGTGGAGGCCGCCGCGCTGCGCCGCGTCGCGGAGGTCGAGCGTGACCTGCGGGAGGCCGTCGAGCAGGTCGAGGCCGAGACCACCCGCCGCCAGGCCGCCGAACGCGCCGCCCGCGAGGCCAAGGCCACCGCCGCGAAGGCCGCCGAGGACAAGCGGACCGCTGACCGGCTCGCCCGCGATGCGCAGAAGGCGACCGACGCCGAGAGAGTCCGCGCCGACCGCGAGATCCGTGCTCACGAGGCGGCCCGGGAGAAGGCCGAGCGCCGCGCTGATGCCCAGACTCTGGCCGCCACCCACGCCATCGAGGCCCGCCGCGCCGCCGACCAGGAAGTCCGCAATATCGCCGCGCGTAACCGCAGTCTCGACAAGGAACTCGCCCTGACCAAGCGGGATCTGGTCGCCGCCGAGAAGACCATCGCCGAGGTCACCGTCCGCGCCGAGCAGGCCGAAGCCAGCAGCGCCACCCTGACCACCGAACTCGCCGCCGCTCGTTCCGACATCGCGCGTCTGGAGGCCGCGCTGGCCGACGCCGGCCGGGCCCGTGACGACGCCCGTGCTGACCTCGCCGGCACCCGTGAGCACCTTGCCGTCACCAGCGCCCGCGTCGACCAGCTCCAAGCCGATCTCGCCGGCAGCCGCGCCGACCTGGCCGCCGCCGGCCGGGCCCGTGACGACCTCACCGTCCAGGTCGCGGCCGTCACGGAGCAGCTCGCCGCCGCCCGTTCCGACGTCGCGCGTCTGGAGGCCGCGCTTGCCGCCGCCGGCCGGGCCCGAGACGACCTCACCACCCAGCTCACCGACGTCCGCGTCCAGGTCGCCGCCGCGACCAGCCGCGCCGAGCAGGTCGACGCCGACCGCTCCGCTGTCCGTGCCGAACTCGTCGACGCCCAGACCCTCATCGCCCAGCTTCGGGCCGACCGCGCCGACGCCCAGCTCCGCGCTGAGGCTGCCGCCACCACCGCGGCGGACAACCGCACCGACCGCAAGAGCCGCTAGTCCCGCCATAACGCGGGCGACCCCCACCTTCCACAAGCACGGGCCGCCCGCACTCCCCGAGAGGAGCGCCACCCATCATGACCCATTCCGTGGAATCGCCGGCCGCCGACGTCGGCGAGGACGACGAGTACGTTCCCCCGGCGCCGGCCGAGGTGGTGCCGGTCCGGGCCGAGCTGGTGAAGCTGACCAGCGTGGTCACGCACCCGGCGAACCCCCGCAAGGAGTTCACCCCGGCCGATCTGGCCGATCTGGAGAAGACGATCCGCGCGCAGGGCGTGATCCAGCCGCCGGTGGTCATGCCCGCCGCCCGGGTCGCCGCCGCGTGGCCCGACCACGCCGCCGACCTCACCAAAGACGGTGTCGAGTGGGTGGTGCTGGTCGGTGCCCGCCGGTACACGGCGTCCGGCAACGTCTACGGAGACGACCCGGAACCCAAGATCTCGGTCGTCATCCGCGAGGACGCGATCGCCGACGACCCGCTGGCGCAGCTCGACGCGATGACCGCCGAGAACGTGGCCCGGTCGCCGCTGACCCCGCTGGAGGAGGCCGAGTCGTTCGCCACGGCGATCGCGGCCGGCCGCAAGCAGGGGCAGATCGCCGCGATCAACGGCTGCTCGCAGAGCCACGTCAGCAAGCGGCTCAAGCTGCGACGTCTCCCCCAGCAGTTGCGCGACCTGGTCGCCGCCAAGGAACTGGACATCACCGACGCCCTGGCGTACGCCGAGGCCGACGACCACGACCTGATGCTGGCCGCGCACAAGGTGCGGGGCGAGCAGCGCTGGCGTAAGGCCGCCGACGCCGTCGAGGTGGCCAAGGCCAACCTGGAGCGCCAGAGGCGGCAGGAAGAGACGGCCCAGCGGCTGGCCGCCGAGGGCGTGAAGGTCATCGAGTCCGCCCAGAACACCCTCGGGGCCGACTACTACCAGCACGAGGTGCGGACCGAGCGGGCACGCACCGCCGCCACCAAGGCCGGCACCCTCGTTGCCGAGATCGGCTGGGGCGGCAACGTCCGCTACTTTTCGACGGCCAAGCCCAAGCGGACGGACAACCGCACCGCCGAGCACCAGGAGCGACTGGACCGCGAGCGGGCCGAACGGCAGGCCAACAAGGCCCGCGGCGAGGCGTGCGCCCGCCTGGTCGCCAAGGCCCCGAAGATCCCGCAGACCGGCGCCATGCCGCTGCTCGTCGACGCCGCGATCACGATGTCTGGCAGCGACAGCCCCCGCCTGGCCCTGCAATGGCTGATCGCCGCCGGCGTCATCGAGAACACCGGCCAGTCCCCGTACCAGGCCACCCAGGCCCTGGTCGACCAGCCCTGGCACGTCCGCGCGGCCGCCGCCTACGCGCTGTCCCTGGCCAACCGGGAAACCCGGCTGCGTACCTCGTGGCACACCTGGAACCGGCAGGACAGGGAGTACCTGCAACTCCTGGTCGACCAGGGCGGCTACACCATCTCGGAGTACGAGCAGGGCCGGCTCGACGCCATCGCCCCGACGCCCGAGGAAGACGTCGACCCGCCGGCCCAGGACGTCGACGAGCCGCCTGCCGGCGAACTCGAGTACCGGCTGCTGTACGACCAGGTCGACAGCGCCTGGCTCCTGCTGACCGGCGACGAGCCGCACTCCGACCACGACGGCCTGCTCGACGAGCAGATCGGGGAGGCCCAGTACTGGGCACGCCAGACCCTCGCCGACGCCGGTGTCACCGTCCACGGCTGGATCACCCGCGCCGCCGGCCGCGGCCTGGAGTACGTCGCCGACCTCACCGGGGAGTGCTGACCCCACTCCCCTTCCCGTCACCACGAAGCGCCGCCCGGTCAGCCACGAGCCGGGCGGCGCCTCGGCGTCCGGGGGCGGTTGCGGTGGTGCGGGCGCGGGTGTGGTTGGTGTTCGTGGGGTGTGGGGCGCCCGGGTGGGTGGTTGCGGCGGTGCGGGGCGCGGGTGTGGTTGGTGTTCGTCGTGTGTGGGGCGCCCCGGCTGCCGCGCCGCTTCCGGTCCTCGGCGCCCTGGGGGCGCCTGTGGTCCGGGTCGGCTTGCCCTTGTGTTGGGGGTTGCGGGTGGTGGGTGGTTGTGGTGGTCGGCGCCGAGGTCGGGGGCCGCGCCAGGCCGCCGCACCTTACTCGACCAGACCGGCGATTAAACTCCCCCTCTCCGTGAAGTTTTCGCAGGTCAAAGCCTGTTCCGGCTTTCGTCCACAAAGGATATGGGGTATCATTATTGGCAGAGGGAGGGGGCGGCACCCCGGACCTCGAACCCAGAAGCCCGACGAACGGAGGCGCCCCGATCATGACGTCCGACTACACGACCCGCCGACGCCCGGTCCGGATCACCCTCGACGCCACTGCCACCCGTCCGCCCGGTCGAGGCAGGACCTGGTCGGCGGAGTTCGGTGACTGGCGTGCCGAAGGGGTTTCGGAGAAGGCTGCCGGTGACGCCCTCGCCGGCCATCTGCGCGAGTTCCTTGTCCAGTACCGGCCGCCGACTGTGCTGACGTTCCGTGGCTGCGTCGCGGTGGTGACGGTTGACATCGGCAGCGCCTACGCGCCGATCACCTGGCACCAGCAGATCGTCCGCCGTGGCGGGCGGGTTAGCAGCAGCTCAGGTTCCGCCGCGAGCTGGGAGGAGGCCGAGGCGCACGCCCGGCACAACCTGGCCCACATCTCCACCGACTGGCACGACGACACCAGCGTCCAGGAAGCCGCCGCCTACCTGGAGGGCGGCGACCGGTTCGAGTACGGCCAGTACGGGCCGGACGAGCTGTACGGGTACGCGGCCTGGCAGCGCGCCGCCAAGGCGGCCATGGACGCCGGCCGACACGGCTGGCACCAGTGGGCCAGCGACCATCAAGCCGAGTTCGCCGTCGCCCGTCCTGACGCCAGCGCGCCCGGCGCGGCAGGCAAGGGGCCGGCGCGCTCCGCATAACCAAGATCCCCTGTCGACGACGTCGCCCGGCCGATCGGCCGGGCGACGCTTTCCGTTTCATGACGGGGTGTTTTCCCTGCTCAACCCCAGTCCTGGACTACCGTCCACCAGAAATATGGGGTATCATTATAGATGGAGGGAGGGGGCGGCACCCCGACCTCGAACCAGAAGTCCGATCGAGGCAAGGAGCAACCATGCCCGACAGTCCCACCCAGCCGGCCGCGTCGACCGAGGCCCCGTTGCCGGCCGGTCTCGCCGTCGGCGAAAAGGTGATGTCGTGGGAGCACGACATGGAGATCCGCTACGGCGGTCCCAGCGACGCCTACGCGTACGCGGTGCTGACCGACCGGGCCACCGGCGAGCCCGTGCTGTACTGCCCGCCGCAGCACGTCGCGCCGGTCGGCACCCCGATCCCCGTCAAGGACGAACGCGTCGTCATCGAGAAGCGGCCGACCTGGGAACGGCCCTACGGCGAGGTCGGCGTGTGGCGGCTGACGCTGCCCAGCGGGGAACCGTCGTGGCACCGCACCAAGCGGGAGGCCATCGCCCACGGGCATCGCCGGCTGGCGATCCTCGACTGGCACGCCGACCGTCCGTCGGTCCTGCCACACACCGGCATCACCGTTCCGCACGCCCGGCTGACGGTGCGCAGCCTGAACGAGTTGGCGACCTCGCGGGGCGAGGCGTACACCGGCGAGCTGGTCCTGAACGGCAACCTGATCGGCACCATCGAGAACACTGGCACCGGCGGACCTACCACCTGGCTCCCGACCGATCTGGAGACGTTCGCCTGGGCCGACATGCTGCTGTTCGTCGCCGGCTGCCGCGACGAGCGCGGCGAGTCGATGGAGGAAGAGTTCGTGCTCGCCTTCCTGTTCGAGGAGGCCCGGACGGCCCGCGACGTCCGGCGGTGGCAGCGCGAGGGCCTTCTCCCGGTTCGGACCATCCAGGCCATCGTCGACAACGAGGACGAGATCGTCGACACGTTCGCCGACGTCTACTACGGCATCCCCGGCGCGTGGTTGACCCGCCGAGACAGGCTGCCCGCCGAGATGTGGCGGCAGTTCCCCACCGCCCACGCCATCGAGATCTGGCACGCCCACCGCTGGCAGCCGCTTCCCCGGCCGGACGCCGACCAGGACGTGATCCGATGATCCCGAACGGAAGCGTGCTGATCGACCCGAGCCGGGACCACTCCCGGCTGGTGAGTGGCTGGGAACGCTCGCCCCTCGGGCTGATGCTTCCCGCCCGGCCCCGCCGCCGCTACGCCCGTCCCGTCGCCGTTGAGCTGTTCTGCGGCGCGGGCGGTATCGGCCTCGGTCTGCACCAGGCCGGATACCACGTCGCTGCGGCGAGCGACGCATGGGACACGGCCGCGATCACCTACATGGTCAACCTCGCCCGCCCCGGAGTGAAGATCCATTTCGACACCCCGGAGCGGGGGCGGGAGTTCGAGGCCACGCTCGACCGCCGCTTCGGCCTGGTCCCGCCGGGCCGGTCGAAGCGGGCACGCCGGGCCGAACCCGACTTCCGGGCACAGCCCGTGGCCGGGTCCGGCTGGATCGCCGACCAGCCGCTGCGCCACCCCGGCTGCGAGCACTTCTTCCTGGGCGACATCCGCAACTTCACCGGCCAGCAGATCCTCGACGCGCTCGGGCTGGAGCCCGGAGAGGTGGACCTCGTGGCGGGCGGCCCACCGTGCCAGGGATTCAGCCAGGCCGGCCGGCAGGACATCATGGACCCCCGCAACACCCTGATCTTCGAGTTCGCCCGGCTGGTCACCGAGATCCAGCCGACGGCGTTCATGATGGAGAACGTCCCAGGGATGCTGTCCATGCGGACCCCCGAGGGCATCCCCGTCGTCGACGCGTTCTGCCACGCGGTGGCCGGCGGCGGGTACGGCGAGTACGAGGCCCTACGCAAGGCCCTCGGCGCCGCCGGGCCGCAGGCCCGCGCCGGCCTGCGCCACTCGGCGACGCCAGCCAAGCCGACCCGGAAGCGCAAGCCCGAGCCGAGCGGCGACACGCTGTTCGACCTGGAGAACTGGGGCTAGCGGGCGCCCCGGCCGTACGGGCGGCGGATCAGCGCCCGCCCGGCATAGCCAGAGCCCCGAGAAACGTCGCCCGGCCGATCGGCCGGGCGACGTTTCTCGCGTTGCGGCCAGACAGTTTTTCCTGCTCAACCCCTACCCTGGACTACCATCCACAAAGGATATGGGGTATCATTATAGATAGAGGGAGGGGGCGGCACCCCGACCTCGAACCAGAAGCCCAACCGAGGCAAGGAGCAATGCATGTCTGCACAACCCGCGACCGGCCCGACGCCGGAGGCGACCGCCGGTCTGCCGGCCGGTATCGCCGTCGGCGACGAGGTCATCTCGTGGTACGACGACGAGCCGGTCATCTACGGCGGCCCCGGCGATGGAGGACCGTTCACCACCCTGAGGTTTGCCTTCGGCAGCGGTCGCCTGCCGACCCGTCTCTGCGAGCCGGACCGGGTGGCGCCGGTCGACACCCCGATTCCCGACCGCGACGAGCGCATCGTCGTCGAGAAGCGTCCGACGAGGGAACGGCCCTACGGCGAGGCCGGCGTGTGGCGGCTGACGTTGCCCGGGACGATTCACCCGACCTGGCACCGCACCAAGCGCGACGCGGTCGCCACCGGCCTGCGCCGGCTGGCAATCCGTGACTGGCACGCCACCACCCGGGCGGCCCCGGATACGTTCCTGTTCCGCCTGCCGACCACCGGCTACCTCGTGCTCCAGACCGCCCAGGTCGACGGCGAGGAACCCAGGGAGGCCACGAGCTTCATCGACGCCGCCGGCCGCATGGACGACGCCGCCGCCGTCGCGTACGTCACCGCCGAGCTGGCCAGCCTGGCCAACGCTCCGCGCAACGTCCTGCACACCTGGCGACTGGTGCACCGCACCGACGCCGGGGATCGGACGCTGCTGACCCCGGCCCCGTTCCGGGGAACCGGCGAGCCCCTGCTCAACCCCGCCGTTTGATCCCACGCCGGTCACGGGCTCACCCGAGCCCGTGACCGGCACCGCAGCGCAGCTCATGCCGGTGCGGGCCGGGCGGCACCGGCCCGCACCACCCAGAAGCCCAAGGAGAACCATGCACAACCAGACGTCCACGAAAGCCTCGCCGCAGCCAGCTCCGGAACGGTGGGCTCGGGTGATCAGCCCGGACGACGACGGCCCGTACAACGCCCTGATCAGCCCCGTCGACGGCGGCCTGAAGGCCCTGTTCGAGCGCGACACGGTCCGGGGGATGGCCCGCGAGATGGACCAGGCGACCGGCGCCTACGGCGGCCTGGCCTGGCTCGACCCCGACATCCTGCTGGTCGACCACCACGCGATGCAGATCGGCGACCACGACCCCTGGATCCGGACCCCGGAAGGTGTCCACCGCGTGCGTCCGGACGAGCGCGGCCTGTACGACCTTGGTGTGGACGCCAGCTTCTGGCGCGAGCACCCTCACGACGCCCCGGCCGTCGTCAGCAGGCCGCACGGGTCGAGCTACGAGCGTGCGACGTGCGACACCTGTGCCCGCCCGATCCAACGCCGGCCGGGCCGGCAGCGCTGGTGGCACTTCACCGTCCTGACGCTCACCGCCACCCTGCCCTGTCGAGGCCACGAGAACAGCGTGGCCACCGCGGCCCGGCCCAGCTCCGCGCTGCGACTGGTGCTGCAGGCCCTGGTGACGGCCAGGGCCAGCGAGGTTGTCGTCTTCGACCACGGATTCGGCGTCTACACCCGCCCCACCCTCGTCGAGCTGGTATTCATGCCCGGCCAGACCACGCCCGCCCAGGTCGCCGCCCTGCTCGGCCTGCCCATCAGCGCCGTCACCGACCAGCGCACCCGCCGGGACCGGATCGACCCGGCCGACGCCCCCAGCTACCTACGCCACAACCTGACCACGATCGGTGGCGGTCGCGCCTGGCGCTACGCCGCCACCGAACCCGACGACGACCTGTCCGACCACTTCTGGCTGGAAGCCCTCGGCGTCAACGTCATGATCCGCCGCCGGCCCGGCGGCACGTACGTCGCCGTCGAGGACGAGGGCATCCCCGCCGACGCCCTGCCGCTGACCGTGGAGGTCAACAACACCGGCGACGTCGAGTACTACTGACCGCCCGCCGGCCACGGGCTCACCCGAGCCCGTGGCCGGCCACCGCAGTTCCCACGACGCGAGTCGGGTGGCACCCGCTCCCGACACCGACCCCGCCCGAGCCGCCTGGCTCGGGCGGGGTTTTCCCTGTTCGGAAGGCAGTTCATCTTCCACCATTATAGTTTATGGGGTATCATTATAGATAGAGGGAGGGGGCGGCACCCCGACCTCGAACCAGAAGCCCGACTGTCCCAAGGGAGCGATCCGTGCTCGTCCCTGTCTCGCTGGCGGCCCAGCCCGCCGGCCCGGCCCGGTGTCGGCCGGGTGGTGCCCGATGATCCACGCCCCGGCACCGTTCGCCCGCGCCCTGGCCGGTGTGGCCCTGCCCGACTGGCTGGACTGCAAGGTGGAGATCCGCCGCCGCCGCAAGACGCCCGGCCTCATCATCGAGCCGAACCTGGTGACGATCGCGGCCCCACCGGCCGCCACCCCGCAGGAGCTGGCGGAGGCACTGGCCGGCCAGTTGCGGATGGTCCTGACGGCCGCGAGCGTCCCCGGCCCGTCTACGCCCGGCTGGTACGACCACTTCGACCTGATCGTCATCCACACCAGCGGCGGCAAGGACTCCCAGACCATGCTGCGCCGGGCGCTGGCCCTGCTGCCCGCCTCGGTCCGCGACCGGATCGTGGTGCTCCACCTGGTGCTCGACAAGGACCCCCAGGCCGGCGAAGAGCCGCGCATCGAGTGGCAGCAGGTGCCCGAGCTGGCCGCCGAGCAGGCCGCCCGCAGCGGCATCGGGCTGGCCGCCGGCGACGGCTGGGCCGTGTGGAACCTGCACCGCGCCAAGAAGAAGCTGACCGGCCGGTCGCAGTGGGCGGGGCAGATGCACTACGCCCGTCGCGACTTCGACGGCGACCTGCTCGACGACTTCGCCACCCGCTGCAAGCGTGACGGATCGCCGCGCGGCTGGGCCACGATCTGGACGCGTTACTGCACGTCCGATTGGAAGACGGCCGTCGGGCGGGCGTTCACCGAGTACATCTGCGCGCAGATCCGCGCCGAGCTGGGCCTCACCCGGCCGGTACGGGTGTTGCAGATCATGGGGTTCCGGGCCGAGGAGTCCGACGACCGGCGCGACCGCGCCCCGTTCTCGTTCAGCTTCAAAGCCTCGGCGTCGGCGAGCAGGCACGTGTGGGAGTGGCTGCCCATCCACGACATGACCAAGCCCGAGGTGTGGGCCGACATCGCCGCCAGCGGGGTGCCCTACCACCCGGCCTACGACGAGGGGCTGTCCCGGCTGTCCTGCCGGGTGTGTATCCAGGGCTCCAGGCGGGACCTGGCCCTCGTGGCGCGGATGGCGCCGGATACGGTCGCCGACTACGTCCAGGTCGAGACCGACCTGAACGACCCGTTCCAGCACCGCCGGCCGCTCGCCTCGATCCAGCCCGCTCCGGGGCCGGCCGGCTTCGACGTCCACTGGTTGAGCTGCCCGACCTGCGCGGTTCGGGTGCTGGCCAACACCCGCGAGTCACAGCGGTACTGCCCGGCCCACGCGAGCACCGGACCATGGCACCTGCCGGCACTGTCCGGCCCGGCAGCCCCGTGCGCCCAAGGCACCCTGTTTGACCTCATCGGGCCGGTGGCCTGATGAGGGTGACCCAGACGCATGGCATGGGCGCCGACTCCGCAGCCTGGCTGACCGGGGTGCTGCTCGGCGAGCTGCCGTACCCGCACGACCTGGCCGACCTGGTCGTGGTCACCGCGATGGTCGGCGACGAGTCCGAGGCCACCCAGGCCGCGATGGACGACCACATGCTCCCGCTTATGCAGGACCGGGGCGTGCCCTACGTCCAGGTCGCCCGCGCGAGCATGCACGACGACGACGGCATCGTGGTCCTGTCCGACACCCGCCGCGGCGACCCGTACGCGATGGTGATGCGCGGCGCCGTGACGCTGTCGGACGAGATGTTCGCCGCCGGCACCATCCCCCAGACCAGCAGCCGCAAATGCAGCCACAAATGGAAGGGCTGGGTGCTCGACAGGTGGGCCGAGCAGGAGTACGGCGGCGCCGACCGGCTGCACGTGGTCGGCTTCGCGGCCGAGGAAACCGGCCGCCGGGACACCGACGAGGGCTACTCCCGGTCCACGCCCGGCAAGACGCCCTGGTACCCGCTGATCGACGCGGACTGGGACCGTGACCGGTGCCTGGCCGAGCTACGTCGCTGGTACGGCATCGAGTGGCCTCGATCATGCTGCGCGTTTTGCCCATACCAGGCGGGACCGGACATCGCGCGCATGATCCGCCGGTGGCGTGCGGAGCCCGCCCAGGTCGTCAAGACGGTCGCCATGGAGCGCAACGCGCGGTCGCTGAACCCTCGGATGCGGCTGTTCAAGGACCGGTCGGCGGAGGACGTCGCCCGCCGCGCGGGCCTCGGCGACGTCGTCGACCAGGCCGTCGCGGCCGTGGACGCCCGTCCGGCGGAGCTGTACGAAGTCCGGCGGATCTACCGGCGTCGCGGTGACCGGCGCGGCCCGAACGGGCGCGGCTGGGTCTTCGGTCCCGACCCGTCCGACAAGGCCCGGGACGTGTGGCGGTCGCTGCGCGCGATCGCCGCCGGCACCCGCGCGGAGATGCTGGCCCGGCTCGTCGCCGAGCAGGCCCTACGCGGCGGGACGGTAGAAGTCGTCGACGGTGTACCCCGGCTGGTGCTGCGGCGTGCGGGGCCGCCGTACCCGTCCACCGAGCACTACCTGACGGTCGCGGTGGCCGGGGCGACCAAGGAACGCCGCGCGTTCGACGAGTTGTGGCAGGCCGTGCTCGGACTCGACCTGCCCCGCCAGCTCGACATCCTCGTCAACAGCAGGTAGGCCGAACCGACGTCGCCCGGCCGGCCGGGCCGGGGGGGGGCGCGCCGGGGGGTGGGGGGGGGGGTTTGATTGGGGAACAAAAGTATTGGGAGCCGCCCCCAA
>NZ_JBFAKM010000032.1:0-12109 GCF_040655695.1 Polymorphospora sp. NPDC050346
CCGCCCTCCCGACCCCCACCGTGCCTCGGGAGAGTCCGTGCCGGATCAGTCGTGCGCGATCGCGCCCAGCACGTTGATCCGGGCCGCCCGCAGGGCCGGCAGCGCGGCCGCGATCACGCCGATGACCGCCGCCAGGGCCAGGAACAGCGCCATCTGACCCCACGGCAGCACCAGGTCGGTGATGCCCTCGTCGCGCAGGGCGTACGTGACGGCCGAGCCCAGGCCGAGACCGACGACGACGCCGAGCAGGGCCCCGAAGACCGAGATGACCACGGCCTCGACGGTGACCATCCGGACCAGTTGCGGGCGACGCAGGCCGATCGCCCGCAGCAGGCCCAGTTCCCGGGTACGTTCCAGCATGGACAGCGCGAGCGTGTTGACGATGCCGAGCACCGCGATCACGATCGCCAGCGCCAGCAGGATCTGGATCATCTGCAGGATGACGTCGAACTGACTGGCCTGCTGTGCGATGAACGCGCTGCGGTCGCCGACCGAGACCTCGGGGCTGTCGGCGACGAGCGCCTCCAGGGCCGGCTGGACCGATTCGACCGAGGCGCCCTCGTCGAGCCGTACGAACGCCATGAACGGCTGCGGGATCGCGAAGTCCGCCGCCGCCTCGTGGGGCAGCACGATCGAGCCGGGGAGCCGGCCCTGCGGGACGATCGCGGTGACGGTGTAGGTGTGCGGTTCGCCGCGCGACAGCTGCACGGTGATCTCGTCGCCGACCGACAGGCCGCGGTCGGTGGCGGTCGGCGCGGTGAGCGCGACCTGGTCGGGGCGCAGCGTGCCCAGGGTGCCGGAATCCGGCGTGGCGGTGTAGACGTCGCGTACGACGGCCATGTCGGTGGCGGCGAGGACCCAGGTCTGTTCGCCGTCGACGATGGCGGCGTCGTTGTAGAGGCCCACGGCGCCGGCGACGCCGGGCAGGGCCGCGGCCTGGTCGACGACCGCCGGGTCGAAGGTCGGCGGGCGGGGGCCGGTCTGGATCCCGGACACGACCAGTTCGGCGTTGATGGTGTCCTCGGCCTGGGCGGAGAGGCTGGACTTGGCCGAGTCGAGGATGACGGTGACGCCGGTGACGAGCGCGATGCCGATCATCAGGGCGGCGGCGGTGATGGCGGTCCGGCGCGGGTTGCGGCCGGAGTTGAGCCGGCCGAGCTTGCCCGGCACCGACCAGGCGAACAGCCGGCCGAGCAGGGACACGACCGGCCGGCTGATCATCGGGGTCAGCAGGGCGACGCCGACGAACGAGGCGAGCACCCCGCCGAAGACGGCGGCCAGGGTGTTTCCGCCGGCGTTGTCGGTGAGGCCGGCCGCCAGCAGGGCGGCGCCGATGGTGGTGACGATGCCGCCCGCGACGGTGATCCGGGTCAGCGGCCGGTCCGGGGTGGCGACGTCCTGCATCGCGGCGATCGGTGGGATCCGGGCGGCCCGCAGCGCCGGGAGCAGGGCGGCGACGACGGTGATCAGCATGCCGACCGCGAAGGAGCTGACGACCGCGCTCGCCGGTACGGCGACGCTGGCCAGGGTGAGGCCGCCGATGAACTGGCCGGCGACGTACGCCAGCAGGGCGCCGACGCCGACGCCGGCGGCCAGGCCGAGGACGGATGCGATCAGGCCGACGACCAGCGCCTCGACCAGTACGGACCGGATGACCTGTCCGCCGCTGGCGCCGATGGCGCGCATCAGGGCGAGTTCCCGGGTCCGCTGCGCCACGATGATCGAGAAGGTGTTGAGGATCAGGAAGGTGCCGACCAGCAGGGCGATGCCGGCGAAGCCGAGCAGGATCTGGTTGAAGAACGACAGACCCTCCTTGAGGCCGGCGGCGCTGTCTTCGGAGAGCTGTTCGCCGGTCTTGACGTCGTAGTCGGCGCCGAGGGTGGCGGCGAGCCGGTCCCGCAGTTCCGGGGCGGTGACGCCGTCGGCGGTGGTGACGGTGATGCTGTTGTAGACGCCGGTCTCGCCGAGCATGAGCTGCTGGGCGACGGGTTCGGTGAAGAAGATCTCGTGCGCGCCGCCGATGCTGTCCCGGCCGCCGCTGTATTCGAAGACGCCGACGACGGTGAAGTCGCGGCGGGGTTCGAGGGTGAGTACGCCGACCCGGTCGCCGACGGCGACCTTGCCGGCCTCGGCGAGCCCGGCGTTGACGACGATCTCGTCGTCGGCCTGCGGGCCGCGTCCCTCGCGCAGTTTCACGAGGTCGTTCTCGCCGAGCCAGTTCTCGCCGAGTTGTGGCGGCCCGAACGAGGCGACGACCTTGCCGTTGGCGCCGATGAGGCGGGCGCCGTCGGCGGCGACGACGCCGGTGGCGGCGGCGACGCCGGAGACGGCGCGGACCTGTTCGACGGTGTCGGCGGGCAGTGGTGGCGTGACCGGCTCGCCACCGAACTCGCCGGCGGAGACCTTGGGCTTGCCGGCGACGTTGACGTCGATGCCCTCGTACGCGTCGGCGAACACCGAGTCGAAGGAGCGGCTGAGGGTGTCGGTGAGTACGAACGCCCCCGACACGAACATCACGCCCAGCACCACGGCCAGGCCGGAGAGGACCAGCCGCACCTTGCGGGCGAGCAGGCTCTTCAGGGTCGCGCGCAGCATCAGCGGGCCGCCTCGACGAGCACGTCCAGGCGCTTCATGGTGTCGAGCACGGTTTCCGGGGTCGGGTCGAACAGTTCGGAGACCAGTTGTCCGTCGGCGAGGAAGACGACGCGGTCGGCGTGCGAGGCGGCGACCGGGTCGTGGGTGACCATGACGATCGTCTGGCCGTGTTCGCGTACGGAGTTGCGCAGGAAGTTGAGGACCTCCGCACCGGCGCGGGAGTCGAGGTTTCCGGTGGGTTCGTCGGCGAAGATGACCTCGGGCCGGGCGACCAGGGCGCGGGCGCAGGCGACCCGCTGCTGCTGCCCGCCGGAGAGCTGGGCGGGGCGGTGGCTGAGACGGTCGCGCAGGCCGACGGTGTCGATCACGGTGTCGTACCAGGCCGGGTCGGGCTTACGGCCGGCGATCGACAGCGGCAGCAGGATGTTCTCCTGGGCGCTGAGCGTCGGCAGCAGGTTGAACTGCTGGAAGATGAAGCCGATCTTGTCGCGGCGCAGCTTGGTGAGGCCGCTGTCGTTGAGGCCGGTGACCTTGGTGTCGCCGACGAAGACCTCGCCACGGGTGACGGTGTCGAGTCCGGCGAGGCAGTGCATCAGGGTCGACTTGCCTGATCCGGACGGGCCCATGATGGCGGTGAAGGCGCCACGCTCGAACTCGGCGGTCACCCCGCGCAGCGCGACGACCTGGGCCTCACCGGTTCCGTACACCCTCCATACGTCGCTCGCCCGGGCTGCCACCTGGGGGCGGCGGGGGTCGGTCGGCGTCATTGCTCCTCCATCGTCACGTTCGTGTGGCGCGGCCGTCGAATGCTCTGGACCGGCCGGACCGTCGGTCCGGCCGGCAGCTTCCATCCTCGGGGCGGTTGGCGGCCGGTACGTCCGACCTGGGGCGGACCGGTCGCGGATTTCCCGGTGCGGGTCGGCCCCGAGCGGTGCTCAGGGTTGCCCCTGAGAGCCGTTGAGAACACGCTATTGCCCGCCGGCGGCGGTGCCGTCGTGCGCGCGAACGGTCCTGCGGTACGTCGGTCGTGGTGTCCGGCTACGACCCGCGGAGTACGGCGGGCGGTGCCGGCTCCTCCTCGAGGTGTCCGCCGGCCGGGGTCGGGAGGTGTCCGCCGGCCCGGGCCAGGCTGCGCCGGCCGGGGTCAGGCGCCGGGGCGGACCAGGCCCGTCTCGTACGCCATGACGACCGCCTGCACCCGGTCGCGCAGGCCGAGCTTGGTGAGCACGTGCCCGACATGTGTCTTGATCGTCGTCTCGCTGACCGTCAGCGCGCGGGCGATCTCCGCGTTCGACAGTCCGCGGGCCACGTGGATCAGGACCTCGCGTTCGCGTTCGGTCAGCACGTCCAGGCCCCGGGGCGGTGCCGCCGACGGGTCGGGCAGCGTGTCGGCGAACTGGTCGAGCAGGCGCTTGAGGATGCGGGGTGCGACGACGGCCTCGCCGGCGGCGACGGTGCGGATCGCGGTGACCAGGTCGTCGGCGGGCACGTCCTTGGCCAGGAAGCCGCTCGCCCCGGCCCGGAGGGCGCCGACGACGTACTCGTCGAGGTCGAAGGTGGTCAGGATGAGCACCCGTACGGGCAGGCGCGCGTCGACGATGGCGCGGGTCGCGGCGACGCCGTCCATCCTCGGCATCCGGATGTCCATCAGGACCACGTCGGGCAGCAGCCGGCGGGCCAGGTCGACGGCCTCGACGCCGTCACCCGCCTCGCCGACGATGTCGAGGTCGTCCTCGGCGCCGAGCACCATCCGGAAGCCGGTACGCAGCAGCGGCTGGTCGTCGACGAGCAGGATCCGCACCGGCCGCTCGGCCGTACCGCCTGTTCCCTCGCTCCGCTCGGTCACGCGTCCACCTCGCTGCGCTCGGCGGTCGCGTGACTGCGACTGAGCCCGCCTGTTCCCTCGCTCCGCTCGGTCACGCCCCCACCTCGCTGCGCTCGGCGGTCGCGTGACTGCGACTGAGCCCGCCTGTTCCCTCGCTCCGCTCGGTCACGGTGCCCCCTCGCTGGTCGGTGCGCCCAGATGCTCCATCGGGATCTTCGCGTACACCCGGAAGCCGCCGCCGGGCCGGGGGCCGGTGCGCAGCGAGCCGCCGTACAGGGCGACCCGTTCGCGCATCCCGACCAGGCCGTGCCCGAGCCGGGCCGGGGTCAGCGACGGCCCGCGGCCGGTGTCGAAGACCTCGACGACGAGCCAGTCGATGCCGAAGCTCAGCCGGACCTGGGCGGTCGCGGCACCGGCGTGCTTGAGCGTGTTGGTCAGTGCCTCCTGGACGATCCGGAAGATCGTCAACGCGACGCCGGGATCGAGCGGCGCCGGCGCCCCGTCGACCCGCAGCGCCACCGGCAGGCCGGCGTCGCGTACCTGTTCGAGCAGGGCCTCGATGCCGGCCAGGCCCGGCTGCGGGCTGAGGTCGGCGACCGGCTCGTCGGTACGCAGCACGTCGAGCAGGCGGCGCATCTCCCGCAGCGTCGTACGGCTGGTCTCCTCGATCGTGCCCAGCGCCTCGTCGGCGGTGTCCGGGTTGCGGCGCAGCACCCGTCGTGCCCCGGTGGCGAGGACGCCCATCACGCTGACGTGGTGGGCGACGACGTCGTGCAGTTCGCGGGCGATGCGCCGCCGTTCGTCGGTGACCGCCTGCTCGGCCAGTGACCGCTGGTTCTCCTCGGCGGCGCGGGCGCGTTCCTCCAACGCCCGGTGGCGGGTCTGCCGGCCGTGTACGGTGCGGCCGACGAAGAACGCCACCAGCACGACGAGGACGTTGTTCAGCGTCAGGTAGACGCCGTTGACGTCGACCCGGTCGGGTGGCGTGATGACCAGGTTGGTCACCAGTACCGGCAGCCACAGCAGCAGGGCGGCGCCGGTCGCGGGCCGCAGCCGGAACCGGGCCGCGCCGTGGTAGGTCAGCACGACCAGGCTGACGACGATGGTGAGGGCCTGGTATCCGATGGCGATCGTGGCGAGCATCGTGAGGGTGCACAGGATGATCGCGGGCCAGGCCGCGACGGTGCGCAGCGCGAGGGGTGCCGCCGACAGCACGCTCCAGGGCACCGCCAGCCACCAGCTCGTGGTGCGCAGCTCGGCCGGGCCGGTCAGCCGCAGCACCAGTTCGGCCGCCACGGCCGCGGCGGCGAACAGCAGGTCGTACGGCAGGGCCCGCCGGGCCGACCGGGATCGCCACCGGCGCGGCACCGGCGGTCCGGCGCTCGGTGCGGTGGCCGCGGTCATGACCGCGACGCTATCCGCTGGCGGGGCCGTCTCGATCGTCACCGCTGCCGAGCCGGGTCTCCTCCTCGCGGATGATGCTCACTCGTCCGCGCCGGGCGGCAGGGCGGTGCCCGGATCGCCGGGCCGGCCGCCGCCGGCGACCGGATGCTCGGGAAACGGCGGGGGAGTGCCGCCGAAGCTGGGGCAGTGCGCCTGGTGGCTGCACCAGTCGCAGAGCCGGCTCGGCTTGGGCCGGAAGTCGCGGGCGGCGGTCGCCTGCTCGATGGCCCGCCACAGGGCCAGCAGGGTCCGCTCGAAGCGGGCCAGTTCGTCGGCGTCGGGGGTGTAGTCGCAGACCTCGGTGTCCTTGAGGTAGATCAGGCGCAGCACCCGGGGCACGACCCCGCGGGTGCGCCAAAGCACCAGGGCGTAGAACTTCAGCTGGAACAGCGCCCGCGCCTCGAACGCCTCGCGCGGCGCCCCGCCGGTCTTGTAGTCGACGACCCGCAGGTCGCCGGCGGGGGACACGTCGAGCCGGTCGACGTAGCCGCGGATCAGCAACTGGTCGTCGACCACGGTCGAGATCAGCGTCTCGCGTTCCGCCGGTTCCAGCCGGCGCGGGTCCTCGATCCGGAAGTAGCCGTCGAGCAGGCCGCGGGCCGAGGTCAGGAAGGCGGCCGGGCCGTCGGTGTCGTCGGGGTCGAACAGGCCGGCGAGGTCGGGTTGTTCGGCGACCAGCCGCTGCCACTGGGGTGCGACCAGGTCGCCGGCCGCCGCCGGGGTGCGCTCGTCGGCGGGCAGGTCGAACAGCCGCTCCAGGACGGCGTGCACCAGGGTGCCGCGGGCCTGGTCGGTGGTGGGGCGTTCGGGCAGCCGGTCGATGCTGCGGAACCGGAACAGCAGCGGGCAGGTCTTGAAGTCGGCCGCCCGTGACGGTGACAGTGACGGCTGCGCCGGCGGCACCGGGCCCGCCGTCGCGTCCACCGTCGTCGCTGTCGTCCCGGCCACCGCTGGCACCGTCTCCGTCGTCATGCACGAAAGGCTATTCGAGGGGTACGACGGTGGCGGGGGCCGTGTGCCGGTGTCCCCGTAGCATCGACCCGATGGAGGACAACTCGTCGCCGCAGCGGCCCGCCGAACGCCGTACCGGCCTCACGGTCGGCCGGGTGTTCGGGGTGCCGGTCCACCTCAACGCCTCCATGCTGCTGCTCGCCGTCCTGGTGACCGTGCTGTACGGCTCGTTCGTCCGGGAGCGGCTCGACCTGGCGCCGCTCGCCGGCTACGCGGTCGGGTTCGGGTTCGTCGTCTTCCTGCTGCTGTCGGTGCTGCTGCACGAGCTGGGCCACGCGTTGACCGCCCGCCGGTACGGCATCGGGGTGCGCGGGATCACCCTGGAACTGCTCGGCGGCTACACCGAGATGGAGCGTGACGCGCCCAGCCCGCGTGTCGACCTGTACGTGTCGCTGGCCGGCCCGGCGGTCTCGTTCGTGCTCGGGTTCGCCGCGGTCGGGCTCACCGTCGCCCTGCCGAACGGCACCCTGGTCCACCAGTTGGCCTTCCAGTTGGCGGTCAGCAACCTGCTGGTCGCGGTCTTCAACAGCCTGCCCGGGCTGCCGCTGGACGGTGGCCGGGCGTTGCGGGCCGCGGTGTGGGCGGCCAGCCGCGACCGGCACCTGGGCACCGAGGTCGCCGGCTGGGTCGGGCGGGTGCTCGCGCTGGCGACGGCGGCGGTCGTCGTCTGGCTGACGGTCGCCGGTGTGCTGACGACGTTCGGGCTGCTGTTCATGCTGCTGGTGGCGTTCACCCTGTGGCAGGGGGCCGGGCAGTCGATCCGGGTCGCCCGGATCAGCCGCCGGTTCGCCCTGGTCGACCTGGCCCGGCTGGCCCGGCCGGTGTTCGCCGTACCGACCGGGATGCCGCTGGCCGAGGCGCAGCGCCGGGCCGGCGAGAACGGCGGGGCGGTCAAGGACGGCATGCCGGCGGCGCTCGGTGTCGCCGACTCGTCGGGGCGGCTGGTGGCGCTGGTCGACCCGGCCGCCGCCGACGCGGTGCCGGCCGAGCGCCGGCCGTGGGTGTCGGTCGACACGGTGGCCCGCGGCCTGGACGGCGTACGCCGCATCCCGCTGGGGCTCGACGGGGAACGGGTCGTGCAGACCGTTCAGGCCCACCCGGCCGTGCAGTACCTCGTGACGTCAGGCGAAGATGTCGTCGGCGTACTGCACGTCGCCGATCTGGCACGGCTCCTCGAACCGAAACGGAAGATTGTCACGTGACGCAGCACAACGCGGGCACCACCACCGAGCCTCGTGCCGTACCGGCCGCCGACGGCGGCGACGAGGCGCCGGTGCCCGCCCACCGCGGCCCGTTCCGCCCCGGCGACCGGGTGCAGCTCACCGACCCCAAGGGCCGCATGCACACGATCGTGCTGGAGCCGGGCCGGGCGTTCCACACCCACCGCGGGGCGCTGGACCACGACGCGCTGATCGGCCTGCCCGACGGCAGCGTGGTGACGTCGACCGGCGGCACCACCTACCTGGCGCTGCGGCCGCTGCTGTCGGACTACGTGCTGTCGATGCCGCGCGGCGCGCAGGTGATCTACCCCAAGGACGCCGCCCAGATCGTGGCGATGGGTGACGTCTTCCCCGGCGCCCGGGTGCTGGAGGCCGGCGCCGGTTCCGGTGCGCTGACCTGCTCGCTGCTGCGGGCCGTCGGCGCCACCGGCGAGGTCCACTCGTACGAGCTGCGCGACGACTTCGCCCAGATCGCCCGCCGCAACGTCGAGGCGTTCTTCGGCGGGCCGCATCCGGCGTGGCATCTGCACGTCGGTGACGTGGCCGGCTGCGACCAGGTCGGCTTCGACCGGATCATCCTCGACATGCTGACCCCGTGGGAGGCCCTCGACCTGGTCGAGCGGGCCCTGGTGCCCGGCGGGGTGTTCATCGGCTACGTGGCGACCACGCCGCAGCTGTCGGAGCTGGTCGAGGCGCTGCGGGAGCGGGGCGGGTTCACCGAACCGCGGGCGTGGGAGTCGCTGGTGCGCGACTGGCACGTCGACGGGCTCGCCGTACGCCCCGACCACCGGATGATCGCGCACACCGCGTTCCTGGTCTCGTCGCGCCGGCTCGCCCCCGGGGTGACCGCGCCGCCGCGGCGGCGCAAGCCGAGCAAGGGCGCGGAGGCGTACGCGCTGCGCCGGGCCGCCGCCCGGGCCACCGCGGCGACCGACACCGACACCGGGGAGGGAGCCCGCGACGTGAGCCGCAGCGGAACCGATGAGTAACCCGTCGTCCGGCGGCGGTGACCTGCCCGCCGTGTTCCCGGACTGGTCGCCCTACCAGGAGTTGGACTCGGCGGCGCGGGCCTACCTGCGTGACCCCGACGTGGCGATGGACGCGCTCGGCGGGGTGCTGCGGGGCGGCCGGGTGCTGTGCTTCACCCTCGAACGCTTCGTCAACGAGGTGAACGGGGTGTGGCAGGAGGTCGTGGTCTGCGACGGCAGCCGGCTGGTGCTGTGGCACGGCGAGGACGTGCCGCCCGGTGACGGCCCGTCGGGGGCGATGACGTCGTCGCTGCGGGTCGTGCCGCTGTCGACGGTCACCGAGGTCGGTTGCCGGCGCCGGGTGACGCGTACCCCGGGCGGCAAGATCCAGGTCGACAGCATCGACGTGTATCTGCTGCTGCGGTCGCTGGACGAGGCGGGGGCGGGTGACGAGCACCACATCGGCCCGCGGCACGACGCGTTGCGGTTCGGCAAGACGCTCGACGACGGCGGGGCGGGACAGATCGCCCGGCTGGAGGAGTTCGCCCGGCAGGTCGCCTCGATGGTCGGCCGTCCGCTGCTCTGACGCGCCGTCGCCAGTCGCGGCTGGCCGCGGTCCTGACGGTCCCCGCGACGCCCGGCGGGCTGACGAGCCCCGCGACGGCCGGCCGGCGGCGTCAGTCGGCGTCGGGGCCGGCGATCTCCACGTCGTCGCCGCGGCGCACGACGTGGATGCAGTCGCCGGGGCATTCCTTGGCCGCGTCGATGACGTCCAGGCGCAGGTGGTCCGGCACGTCGACCCGGCTGCCCGGGGCCAGCTTGAGGTCGCCGTCGCCGTCCTTGACGTAGGCCAGCCCGTCGACGTCGAACTCGAAGACCTCCGGCGCGTACTGCACGCACAGGCCGTCGCCGGTGCACAGGTCCTGGTCGACCCAGACCCGTAGCTCGTCGGTCTCCGTGCCGGTCTGCGTCACCACGTACCTCCCGCGATCCTCGGTCCGGCGGGCCCGGCCGCGGTGTCGCCGCGGATCCCGCCGGGCGGGCTCGCACGGGGCCGACGCTACCCGAACGGGCCGGCGACTCCCCACCGGACCACCCCCGGCGATCAAGCTTCAGTGACGAGCGCGTTGCGTGGGTTCGAATCGGCCGCAAACCGGTTAGGGTTATGGCAGAACGTTCGAGCCCCGGGGAGGTGGGACGTGGCACGCAGTGACGACGCGGACTCGCGCGCCGCACGGTGGGAGAAGGAGGCCAACGATCTCTCCACCCAGGTTGCGTTCCTCCAGGAGGAACTGGCCTTGGTGCGGCGTAAGTTGACCGAAAGCCCCCGACACGTCCGGCAGCTCGAGGAACGGCTCGCGGCAACGCAGGCGCAGCTGGCCCGGCTGACCGAGAACAACGAACGCCTCGTGACCACGCTCAAAGAAGCGCGGTCCCAGATCGTCACACTCAAGGAGGAGATCGACCGCCTGGCGCAGCCGCCGAGCGGTTACGGCGTCTTCCTGACCCGACATGAGGACGGCACGGTCGACGTGTTCACCGGCGGCCGCAAGCTGCGGGTGGCGGTGTCGCCGTCGCTGGAGGTCGACGAGCTGCGTCGCGGCCAGGAGGTCCTGCTCAACGACGCGCTCAACGTCGTCGACGCGTTCGGCTTCGAGCGGGTCGGTGAGGTCGTGATGCTCAAGGAGGTGTTGGACAATCCCAGCGGCGGACCGGGCGACCGGGCCCTGGTGATCTCCCACGCCGACGAGGAGCGGATCGTCCACCTCGCCGACACCCTGATCGGCTCGCCGCTGCGCGCCGGTGACTCGCTGATGGTCGAACCCCGTTCGGCGTACGCGTACGAGCGGATCCCGAAGAGCGAGGTCGAGGAGCTCGTCCTCGAGGAGGTTCCCGACGTCGACTACACCGACATCGGTGGCCTCCAGGCCCAGATCGAGCAGATCCGCGACGCGGTGGAGCTGCCGTTCCTGCACGCCGACCTGTTCCGCGAGCACCAGTTGCGGCCGCCGAAGGGCATCCTGCTCTACGGCCCGCCCGGCTGCGGCAAGACGCTGATCGCCAAGGCGGTCGCCAACTCGTTGGCGAAGAAGATCGCCGAGCGGCGGGGCGAGGAGAAGCACACCAGCTTCTTCCTCAACATCAAGGGTCCCGAGCTGCTCAACAAGTACGTCGGCGAGACCGAGCGGCACATCCGGCTGATCTTCCAGCGGGCCCGTGAGAAGGCCGGCGAGGGCACCCCGGTCATCGTGTTCTTCGACGAGATGGACTCCGTCTTCCGCACCCGCGGTTCCGGTGTCTCCTCCGACGTGGAGAACACGATCGTCCCGCAGCTGCTCAGCGAGATCGACGGTGTCGAGGGCCTGGAGAACGTCATCGTCATCGGCGCCTCCAACCGGGAAGACATGATCGACCCGGCGATCCTGCGGCCCGGCCGGCTCGACGTGAAGATCAAGATCGAGCGTCCGGACGCCGAGGCGGCCAAGGACATCTTCTCGAAGTACATCCTCACCGGGTTGCCGCTGCACCCCGACGACCTGGCCGAGCACGGCCAGGACCCGCAGGCCACGGTCGGCGCGATGATCGAGTCGGTCGTGCTGCGGATGTACTCCGAGACCGAGGAGAACAAGTTCCTCGAGGTCACCTACGCCAACGGTGACAAGGAGGTCCTCTACTTCAAGGACTTCAACTCCGGCGCGATGATCCAGAACATCGTCGACCGGGGCAAGAAGATGGCGATCAAGGAGTTCCTCTCCTCGGGTCGCAAGGGACTGCGCCTGCAGCACCTGCTCGACGCCTGCGTCGACGAGTTCCGCGAGAACGAGGACCTGCCCAACACGACCAACCCCGACGACTGGGCCCGGATCTCCGGCAAGAAGGGCGAGCGGATCGTCTACATCCGCACCCTGGTCTCCGGTGGCAAGGGCGCCGAGGCGGGCCGGTCGATCGAGACCGCCAGCAACACCGGCCAGTACCTGTAGCACGAGGTTGCCGACGAGATCGCCGGCGACGAGGAGCACCTGGTCGCGGACGCACCCGGCGCGTGG
>NZ_JBFAKM010000032.1:12119-87787 GCF_040655695.1 Polymorphospora sp. NPDC050346
TCCCCCCCACAAACCCGGCCCAGTACCTTTACCACGCCCGCGAACCGGGGGTGCGGCGATCGCCGCACCGCCGTTTCGTGTCCCGGGTCGGTACCGTGACCGGCCGGTCAGGTCCCGGTCGGTTCGTGGCCGGCTGGTCAGGCCGGTGCCGGCGGGCGGAAGACCCACACCCGGTAGGCGACGAAGTTAAGCACGGTCAGCACCGCCAGGACCCCGACCCGCGCCACGAGGTAGTGCGCGCCGAGCGCGACCAGGCCGGTGACGGCCGCGACCGTCAGCACCCAGTTGAGTCCGGCGAGCACAAGGTAGCGGACGAACTGGCCGCCCGCCGACCCGCCCGAGACGAAGACCCACGACCGGTTGAGCAGGAAGTTCAGCACGAACGCGGCGACCACGGCGGTGAGGGTGGCGGCCGGCAGCCAGACCCCGAGCGCGCCGTGCAGCAGCCACAGCAGCCCCGTGTCGAGCGCCGCGCTGGCCCCGCCCACGGCGAGGAACCGGACGAACCCGACGTCGAGCAGGCGGGCCAGCGCGGACCGGCGCGGCGTCGTGGCCCCACCGGTCGGCGTGTCGGGCCGAACAACCGAATCCATGGCCGCACCCTAGGCGCCGACACCACACCGAGTGTCCACCGGGGCACACACGACACACAGGGGCGTGTTCCGGTAGCCTCAGCGCCCGTGTCCTCCCCAACCACAGCCCGTGGACGCCTGAGCCGGATCGCCGCGGGCCGGGCGTCGCGCTGGGTGATCCCCTTCCTGGGCTACTTCCTGCTGTTCGGCGCCTGGGCCGTCGCCACGCCGTACGACGGCACGCCGGACGAGATGCGGCACATCATCCGCGCGTACGGGGTCGCGGACGGGCAGGTCGCGCCGGCGCCGGCGCGGGAGGGCAAGTTCCCCGGCGCCTACCACGACGTGCCGTCCAGCCTGCTGCGCGACAACTGTTTCGCGTTCGAGCCGGACCGGTCGGCGGCCTGCGCCGAGCCGCCGGGCGGCGACCGTGACGAGGTCCGGGTGCTGACCCCGGCCGGCCGGTACCACCCGGCCTACTACGCCGCGGTCGGCTGGCCGCTGCGGCTGTCGCCGGACATGACCGGGGTGCTGCTGGCCCGGCTGGTCAACGCCGCGCTGGTCGCCGGGTTGCTGGCCGCGGCGACCGCGGTCACGCTGCGGCTGCGCAACCGGGGCGTCCTCGCCGGCCTGCTGGTGGCGGTCACCCCGATGACGGCCCACCTGGCCGGGGCGATCAACCCCAACGGCGTCGAGATCGCCGCCGGGGCGGCGCTGGTCGTGGCACTGATCGCGATCCTGCTCGAACCCGACGGGGCCGGGCGCCGGGCGGCACCGTGGTGGCTGGCCGGAATCGCCGGCGCGACCCTGGTCACCGTACGGTCGGCCGGTCCGGCCTGGCTGGCCGTGATCGCGTTGGTGATGCTGGTTCCGCTGTCGCTGGCCCGCTACCGGCAGCTGCTGCGCTCGCGCCGGATGTGGCTGCTGGCCGGCGCGCTGGCGGCGGCCGGGCTCGCCTCGGTCGGCTGGACGCTGTGGAAACGGTCCAACGAGCTGATCCCCAACGCGCTCTACAAAGGCCATCTCGGCATCGTCGACGCGATGAAGATCGAGATCTTCGACAAGTGGCGGCGCTACTTCACCGAGATGATCGGCGTGATGTCGTGGCTCGACACGCCGCTGCCCCCGGTGATCCACCTGGTCTGGTGGCTGAGTGTCGGCGCGCTGCTGCTGCCGGCGGTGGCACTGTGCCGCCCGGCCCAGCGGTGGCGGGTCGCCGGGCTGGCCCTGCTCGCCATGCTCGTGCCCAGCCTGCTCGAGGCGGTCAACGTCAACACGTACGGGTTCGTGGCACAGGGTCGCTACTACCTGGCGCTGCTGGCCGGCGTACCGATCCTGGCCGGCTACTTCCTGGCCGGCCTGCCGAACTTCGACCCGACGCCGCGGCTGACCAGGCTGCTCGCCCTGCTGCTGCTGCCGGCCCACCTGGCGAGCCTGTTCTATCTCATGGTCCGCTACCAGACCGGGCTGCCCGACGGGGCGTTCATCGTCTCGCTCAACCCGCTCGCCGGGTCGTGGCACCCGCAGGTCGGCTCGCTGACGCCGGTGCTGATGGGGATCGCCGCCGTCGTAGTGCTCGTCGCCTGGCACTTCCGGGTGACCGCGACGCCCGCGCCCGCCGCCGCCGGCCCGACCGACGGCACCGGCTCCGGCGACAACGGCACCGCACCGCAGGCCACCACGTCCCACACCGTCCCGGTCCACGATCTTCAGCGGCCGATGGTCGTCGCCGCTGGTCAGCACCAACCGGAGGAGCGTCCCTGATGCGCCTTACCCTGCTCACGGCGACCACAGCACTGATCCTGCTGGTCGTCCTCGTCGAACTGATGCGGCGCCGGCAACTGCGGGAGAAGTACGCCGCCCTGTGGATCGTCGTCGGGCTCCTGATCGTGCCGCTGGCACTGTTCCCCCGGCTGCCCGACCAGATCGCCGGCGCCCTCGGCATAGTCAACGGGGTGAGCCTGGCCCTGTTCGGCGGTGTCGTGTTCCTGCTGCTGGTCACCATCCACCTGAGCTGGGAGGCGAGCCGGCTGGAGGAGAAGACCAGGGTGCTGGCCGAAGAGGTGGCGTTGTTGCGCAGCGAGTTGAAGCAGGAACGGGTCGAGCGGTGAACAGCGGACGCATTCTGATCATCATCCCGGCCTGGAACGAGTCGGGGTCGATCGCCGACGTCGTCACCGAGGTACGCGGGGAACTGCCCGACGTCGACATCCTCGTCGTCGACGACGGCTCCACCGACGCCACCAGTGTGCGGGCCGCCGCCGCCGGTGCCCGGGTGGTGCGCCTGCCGTACAACCTCGGCGTCGGCGGGGCGATGCGGCTCGGCTACCGCTACGCCCGGGACCACGGCTACGACGTGGCGGTGCAGCTCGACGCCGACGGCCAGCACGACCCGCGGTTCGTGCCGGAACTCGTCGCCGCGCTCGCCGACGTCGACCTGGTCATCGGCGCCCGGTTCGCCGGCGTCGGCGACTACACCGTGCGCGGCCCGCGCCGCTACGCGATGGTGCTGCTCGCCGCCGCGCTGAGCCGGATCGCCCGGACCCGGCTGACCGACACCACGTCCGGATTCCGGGCCGCGAACCGGCGGGTGATCGAGATGTTCGCCCGCGCGTACCCGGTGGAGTATCTCGGTGACACGGTCGAGACCGTCGTGCACGTCGCCAAGACCGGGCTGCGGATCGTGCAGGTGCCGGTGGCGATGCGGGCCCGGATGGCCGGGGTCCCCAGCCAGTCCGTCGGCAAGGCCGCGCTGTATCTCGCCCGGGCGGCGGTCGTGCTCGGCCTGGCGCTGATCCGCCGCTACGAGGCGCCGCCGGACCCGGCCGCCCCGGTCGGCGCCGGTCCGGCCGTGCCGGCGGCGGGCACCGCGGAGGTACCGGCCGCGACCGCCCGCTCGGTCGCCGGCTGACCGCAGTGGCCCGGCGCGGTGGCCACCCAGTGCCGCCGCGCCGCGCCGTGGCCGGCGCGGTGACCGGTGGGCGGACTACGCTTCCAGGTATGGGTGTGGAGAACGGGGCAGCGGCATGAGCGTACGGCGGATCATGGGCAGTGAGGTCGAGTACGGCATCTCGGTGCCCGGCCAGCCGGGAGCCAACCCGATGGTCACCTCGTCACAGGTGGTCAACGCCTACGGCGCGCGTCCCGAGCTGAACCGGGGCGGCCGCGCGCGGTGGGACTACGAGGAGGAGTCGCCGCTGCGCGACGCCCGCGGGTTCACCTACTCCGGTTCGGCGTACGACCCGGCCGAGGCGCTCGCCGACGACGACCTGGGGCTGGCCAACGTCATCCTGACCAACGGCGCCCGGCTCTACGTCGACCACGCGCATCCGGAGTACTCGACCCCGGAGGTGACCAACCCGCTGGACCTGGTCCGGTGGGACAAGGCGGGGGAGCGGGTGATGGCCGAGGCGTCGCGGCGGGCGGCGACGATCCCGGGCACCCACCCGATCCACCTCTACAAGAACAACACCGACAACAAGGGCGCCAGCTACGGAGCCCACGAGAACTACCTGATGCGCCGGCAGACGCCGTTCGCCGACATCGTCGCCTACCTGACGCCGTTCTTCGTCACCCGGCAGGTGGTCTGCGGTGCCGGCCGGGTCGGCATCGGCCAGGACGGCTCGCAGCCGGGTTTCCAGATCTCCCAGCGGGCCGACTTCTTCGAGGTCGAGGTCGGCCTGGAGACGACGTTGAAGCGGCCGATCATCAACACCCGCGACGAGCCGCACTCCGACGCCGACAAATACCGCCGGCTGCACGTGATCATCGGCGACGCCAACCTGTCGGAGATTTCGAGCTATCTGAAGTTCGGCACGACCGCGTTGGTGCTGACGATGATCGAGGAGAAGGCGATGACGCCGGACTTCGGCATCGCCGATCCGGTCAGCGAGTTGCGGGCGGTCAGCCACGACCCGTCCCTGAAGCACCTGATGCGGCTGCGCGACGGCCGCCGGCTGACGGCGCTGGACCTCCAGTGGGCCTACTTCGAGCGGGCCAGCGCGTTCGTCGAGGACCGCTACGGCACCGACGTCGACGAGGCGACCGCGGACGTACTGGCCCGGTGGGAGAGCGTGCTCGACCGGCTCGGCCGCGACGCGATACTCTGCGCCGGCGAGCTCGACTGGGTGGCCAAGCTGCGGCTGCTGGAGGGCTACCGGGAGCGGGAGAAGCTCGCCTGGGCCTCGCACAAGCTGCAACTGGTCGACCTGCAGTATTCCGACGTACGGCCGGAGAAGGGGCTCTACCACCGGCTGGTGGCACGTGGCTCGATGGCGACGCTGCTGTCCGACGAACTGACCCGGACGGCGATGGTGCAGCCGCCGGAGGACACCCGGGCCTACTTCCGGGGCCGCTGCCTGGCCCAGTACGCCTCGGAGGTGGTCGCCGCCAGCTGGGACTCGGTGATCTTCGACGTCGGCCGGGAGTCGCTGGTGCGGGTGCCGATGATGGAGCCGGAGCGGGGCACGAAGAAGCACGTGGGCGCCCTGTTCGACCGCTGCTCGAGCGCCAAGGACCTGCTGGAGGTCATCACCACCTGACGCGCCGCTTTCGGGTTGGACACCGGGGTATGGCACTCTGAGCCGTCGGTTCTCACCCCCGGAAGGTCCACTTGACGACTTTGTCGCGGCGCGTGGGCGGTCGCCTGCTGCGTACCGCCCCGCTGGCCACGGCCTACACGGGCCGGGCCAACAGCTTCGGATTCCTGCGGCTGTGCTTCTCGATCGCGGTCGTGCTGGCCCACGCCGCCGTGCTCGGGTACGCCCGGCCGCTGACCACCGTGGTGGACGTCCCCGGGCTGGCCGTCGCCGGATTCTTCGGCATCTCCGGCTTCCTGATCACCCGCAGCGCGCGGCGCAGCCCCCTGCCGCGGTTCCTGTGGCACCGCGCCCTGCGGATCCTGCCCGGGCTGTGGGTGTGCCTGCTGGTGACCGCTCTGGTGGTCGCACCCGTGCTGTGGTACCTCGACCGGGGGACCCTCGGCGGGCTGCTGCGCCACCCCACCGGCGCGCTCAACTACCTGTCGCAGAACTGGTGGGGCGGCCTGCGCCAGGGCGGCATCGTGGACCTGTTCCGGTGGGACACCCCGTACGGCGAGATGTCGCGGCGCAGCCTGGTGAACGGCTCGCTCTGGACGCTGAGCTACGAGATCCTGTGCTACCTGGTCGTCGCGGCCATGGCGCTGCTGGCGGTGCTGCGCCGGGCCCGCTGGCTGGTCCTGGCGTCCGTCGTCGGACTCTTCGGCGTGCTGTGCTGGAACCACTACGAGGTGCTGCGGTTCGGGCTGCCGACGCTGTGGAGCGGCGGCACCTTCGGGCCCGTCCCGCTGCTCGGCGAGTTCAGCCAGACCTGGCTGCTGTGGTACGGCTTCATGTTCATGGCGGGCGCCGCCGCCGACCTCTACCGCGACAAGATCCCGATGAACGACCTGCTCGGGGTGGTCGCGCTGGTCGTGGTCACCTGGTTCGCGCTGCGCGGGGAGTTCTTCGGCCCGGCCCTGCTCGCCTACGAATACGTGATCCTCTGGCTGGCGATTCGCCTGCCGGCGAGGCTGCAGGGGATCGGGCAGCGCACCGACTACTCGTACGGCCTGTACATCTATTCGTTCGTCGTCCAGCAGGTGATGGCGAAGTACGGCGTACCGGCGCTGGGCTTCGTGGGCTACTTCCTGGCCAGCCTGGCGGTCAGCTTCGTCCTGGCCTTCGGGTCCTGGCACCTGGTGGAGAAGCAGGCGCTGCGGTTGAAGGGCTGGCAGCCCCCGGCCGTACGGCCGTCGCGGTGGCGGCGCCGTCGTCGGTCGGCCGCCCCGCCGGCCCTGGCCGGGGCGGGAGACGCGGTGCCGGGGCCGGTCCCGGCGCAGGCCGGCGACGCCGAGTCCGGTGACGGCCCGCCCGCCCGGGTCTGAGCCCGGATCAGCGCAGCGCGAAACCTGGCGCGCGGTCGGGCGCCGTGGCGGTGCGGCGAGGTAGATTTTGACCAGGCGATGTTGAGGAGGCACGCACATGGCTACTCGTGACACCGGCGGTCAGTCGCAGTCCGGAAAGGCCCGTCGTGACGAAGAGGTCGACGAGGTAACGGCCGAGGCGAATCCCGAGGTCGCCGAGCGGCACGCCGAGATCACCGAAGACGTCGACGACCTGCTCGACGAGATCGACTCGGTGCTCGAGGAGAACGCCGAGGAGTTCGTCCGCGGTTACGTCCAGAAGGGCGGCCAGTAGCCGTCTGGTCCTGTTAGGACTGGTCTGTCCCGGTGGCCGGCGGTGGCACGCCGGCCGGCGGTCACCGGGACGGACGCGACCGGCGTCGACACCGCCGGCGCGATGATCGCGTCGGCCGGACCGGCGAGATAGTCTGCTTCAACTGCACCGGCGGCCCGGGTCGTCCCGCCGACGACCGGACGGCCGTGGCCCAAAGGCGATCCAACCTGAGAGGAACCACGTGGCAGCGGGTTTTGATCCATCCGGGCGGTTTCCTGATGTGTTCACCAACGTGGGGACGTCCTCCTTCACACAGTTCCTGAGCCTGGCCGCACCCGAGCTGCTGCCGGGCCGCCGGCCGCTGCCGGTGGGCACGGCCGCCGACCTCGCCCCGCACGCGACGACGATCGTCGCCATCACCTGCGCCACCGGCGTGGTCATGGCCGGCGACCGGCGGGCCACGATGGGCCACCTGATCGCCCAACGCGACATCGAGAAGGTCCACCCGGCCGACGCGTACTCGCTGGTCGGCATCGCCGGCACCGCCGGCATCGGCATCGAGCTGATGCGGCTGTTCCAGGTCGAGCTGGAGCACTACGAGAAGATCGAGGGCGCGATGCTGTCCCTCGACGGCAAGGCCAACCGGCTCGCCGCGATGGTCCGGGGCAACCTGGGTGCCGCGATGCAGGGCCTGGCGGTGATTCCGCTCTTCGCCGGCTTCGACCTGTCGGCCGCCGACCCGGCCAAGGCCGGCCGCATCTTCAGCTTCGACGTCAGCGGCGGCCCCTACGAGGAGACCGGCTACGACGCGATCGGCTCCGGCTCGCTGTTCGCCCGCTCCGCGCTGAAGAAGCGGTTCCGGGCCGGGCTGCCCACCGACGAGGCCGTACGGCTGGCCGTCGAAGCCCTCTACGACGCCGCCGACGACGACACCGCCACCGGTGGTCCCGACCTCACCCGGAAGATCTACCCGGTGGTGATGACCGCGACCGCCGAGGGCACCCACCGGCTCACCGACGCCGAGACGGCCACCGTCGCCGAGGCCGTCGTCGCCGGCCGGATGGAGAACCCGGGCGGCTGACGTCCGGCCGGACCGCCCGCCGTAACAACCCGTCGTCACCAGGTCGAAGGAGAGCCGCTTCGTGGCCATGCAGTTCTACGCCTCGCCCGAGCAGATCATGCGGGACCGCTCCGAGCTGGCCCGCAAGGGCATCGCCCGCGGGCGCAGCGCGGTGGTCCTCAGCTACTCCGGCGGGGTGCTCTTCGTCGCGGAGAACCTGTCCAGCGCGTTGCACAAGGTCAGCGAGATCTACGACCGGATCGGCTTCGCCGCCGTCGGCCGCTACAACGAGTTCGAGAACCTGCGCCGCGCCGGCGTGCGGATGGCCGACATCAACGGCCTCAGCTACGACCGCCGCGACGTCACCGGCCGGGCCCTGGCCAACTTCTACGCCCAGATCCTCGGCACCATCTTCACCGAGCAGTCCAAGCCGTTCGAGGTCGAACTCTGCGTCGCCGAGGTCGGGGCCACCCCGGACGACGACGAGATCTACCGGCTGACCTACGACGGGTCGGTCAACGACGAGCCGGGTCTGATGGCGATGGGTGGTCAGGCCGAGGCGATCGCGACCGCGCTGCGCGCCGACCGGCAGGACGACATGTCGCTCGGCGACGCCGTCAAGCTCGCCGTGAAGGCGCTCGGCAGCGTCGGTGGCGAGGGCGGCGCGGTCCGGACGATCGCCGCCAACCAGCTCGAGGTGGCGGTTCTCGACCGGCGCCGCACCGGGCGTACGTTCCGGCGGATCACCGGTGCGGCGTTGACCGCGCTGCTCGACGGCGACGACGCCAAGGCTGGCGAGTCGACGGCCGACGACGGTCCGAAGCAGCCGGCGGCCGGCCCGGAGAAGCCGACCGTGTCGGCCGCGTCCGCCGACCTGGAGGGCAAGCCGGAGCCGGAACCCGACGCCGGCGAGTGACGCCGCCGTGAACCACACCGCCCGCCCGGGATCGATCCCGGGCGGGCGGTCACGTGTGGAGCGTCGGGGCGTACGGGGTCAGATCCAGCGCCGGACCAGCCGCCAGTAGGCGGACATCGCCGCGTTGAGCACCCCGACACCGGGCGGGCTGATCAGCGGGGTGTCGAACCGGTCGGTCAGCACCCGCATCCACTCCCGGTCCGGGACGGTCCGCTCGGTCTGCAGCATCCGCCGCCGGGTTCGCAGGTGCCGGCGGTGCTGCCACAGCCAGCGGTAGCCCTTCAGCTTGTCGCGCAGCCAGCCCTCCTTGGTCGCCAGCAGGAGCATCACCAGCTCCAGGGCCAGGAACGGCCCGCCGAGCAGGAAGAGGGCGCGGCCGGACCACAGGGTGCTGACGAACATCAGCCGGTTGCGTTCCACCAGGTAGTACTTGAAGCTGTTGCGGCTGAACTCGTAGCGGTGCAGGGCGACCGCGTCCGGCACGTTGACGACCCGCAGCCCGACCCGCCAGGTGCGGATCGACAGGTCGGCGTCCTCGTGGTAGGCGAAGTAGTGGTGGTCGAAGCCGCCGAGGCGGTCCCAGTGCGCCCGGCTGGTGACCAGGCAGGCGCCCATCGCGCCGGCCGTCTCGGTCGGCTCGGACCGGGTCTCCCGCTGCCGGAAGCCGCCGATCCAGCTCACCCCGAGCACGTGCACCTCGTTGCCGCTGGAGTTGAGCAGCTCCGGCTCGTCGGCCAGCCGTACGGCGCCGGCGGCGATGCCCACGTCGGGCCGGGTGACCAGTTCCTCGACCAGCCGGGCCAGGGTGGTCGGTTCGACGATCGCGTCACCGTTGACCAGGGCCACGTAGTCGCCGGAGGAGGCCGAGACGCCGAGGTTGCAGCCGGCGGAGAAACCGAGGTTCTCGCCCTCGCCCACCACGACGACGCCGGGCAGTTCGGCCAGGACGGTCACGTCGTCGGTGGTGCAGCCGTTGTCGACCAGCACCACCTCGACGTCGACCTTGGCGGAGGCGAGCAGCGACTCGACCGACCGGCGCAGCAGCGGCTCGGCTTTCCAGGCCAGGACGATCGCACTGACCCGGGGCAGCCCGCCGGTGTCGGTGTCGGACATGTGCAGGTCTCCTGGGGGATTCGGGTGCGGAGGCCGGCGGCCGCCGGCCGGGGCGGGACCGGCGGCCGGGCCGCCGGGGTTCGACCGGATTCAGGTCGGCCAGTCGCCGGACAGCGCCTGCGTCAACTGGTCGTGCCAGTCTGGCATGGGGGACAGCCCGGCGAGTGCCCAGCGGGCGTGTCCGAGGACGCTGTACGCGGGGCGGGGCGCCGGCCGGCGGAAGTGTTCGCTGGTGGTGGGGCGGATCCGGTCCGGGTCCAGCCCGCGCAGCGCGTACGCGGCCCGGGCCAGGCCGTACCAGGTGGTCCGGCCGGACGCGGTGCCGTGGTAGACCCCGGCCGGGGCACGGCCGGCGCGGGCGGCGTCGCCGAGTGCGACCAGGTGGCCGGCGAGCGCGTACGACCACGTCGGCTGGCCGTGCTGGTCGTCGACCACCTCGAGGGTCTCCCGCTCGGCGGCCAGTCGCAGCATGGTGGCGACGAAGTTGCGCCCGTGCGCGCCGTAGAGCCACGCGGTGCGCACCACGTAGCCGGTGTCGGGAAGTAGTCGGGCGACCGCCTGCTCGCCGACGAGCTTGCCGCGCCCGTACGCGTTGACCGGCGCGGTCGGGTGGTCCTCCGGGTACGGCTCGCGGCCGTCGCCGGCGAAGACGTAGTCGGTGGACACGTGCAGCAGCCGGGCGCCGGTGGCGGCGCAGGCGGCGGCGAGGTTGGTGACGCCGGTGCCGTTGACCTCGGTCGCCTCGGCCTCCCGGGTCTCCGCGGCGTCGACGTCGGTCCACGCGGCGGCGTTGACGACCAGGTCGTGCCCGGCGACCGCGGACTTGACGGCGGCGGCGTCGGTGAGGTCGAGGTCGGCGCGGGTGGCGGCGGTGACCCGCGCGCCGGGGTGCCGGCCGAGGACGGCGAGGAGATCGTGCCCGAGCATGCCGCCCGCGCCGGTAACCAGCCAGCGGGTCGGGCCGGCGCCCGGCGTGGCGGTGCCGGCGGTGTCGAGGTCGCTCACGGGTTCGGCAGTCTACGCGACACCGGCCGGGCGGCGGTAAAGCGCGGGGCACCCGGGGGAGGGTGTCGCGGCCGTGCGGCCGGTAGGCTCCGCCGGTGCGTGGAATCCTTCTGGCCGGCGGGACCGGCTCCCGCCTGTGGCCGATCACCCGGGCCGTGTCCAAGCAGCTCATGCCGGTGTTCGACAAGCCGATGATCTACTACCCGCTGTCCACACTGATCATGGCGGGGGTCAGCGAGATCCTGGTCATCACCACTCCCGACGACCAGTCGCAGTTCCGCCGGCTGCTCGGTGACGGCAGCCAGTGGGGGTTGCGGCTGGAGTACGTCGCCCAGCCGCGACCGGAGGGCATCGCGCAGGCGTTCGTCCTCGGCGCGGACTTCATCGGCGACCGGTCGGTCGCGCTGATCCTGGGCGACAACATCTTCCACGGCGTCGGGCTCGGCCGGCAGCTCGCCGACCCGGGGGAACTCGTCGGCGGCCGGGTCTTCGCCTACCAGGTGGCCAACCCCGAGGCGTACGGCGTGGTCGACTTCGACAGCGACGGCCGGGTGCTGTCGATCGAGGAGAAGCCGGACAAGCCGAAGTCCCGGTACGCGGTGCCCGGCCTGTACTTCTACGACAACCGGGTGGTCGAGATCGCGCGCGGCCTGACCCCGAGCGCCCGCGGCGAGCTGGAGATCACCACGGTCAACGAGACCTACCGCGAGGCCGGCGAGCTGTCGGTGACGGTCCTGGACCGGGGCACCGCCTGGCTCGACACCGGCACCTTCACCTCGCTGGTGCAGGCGGCCGAGTTCGTCCGGGTGATCGAGGAGCGTCAGGGGCTGAAGATCGGCTGCGTCGAGGAGGCCGCCTGGCGGGCCGGACTTATCGACGACGATCGTTTGCGCGAGTTGGCCGAGCCGTTGACCAAGAGTGGATACGGCGACTACCTGCTGGAACTGCTGGCCTGATCGGCGGGGGCGGGACGTACCCGGGATTTTTGCCGGCGGGTCGGCGCGGCGTGCCGGTCGCGACAGTGACCATCGGCGGCTCCGGCCGGCTAATGTCTGTTCATGGAACGGCGAATCTTCGGTATCGAGACCGAGTACGGCGTCACCTGTACCTACCGCGGCCAACGGCGACTTTCCCCCGACGAGGTGGCCCGCTACCTCTTCCGCCGGGTGGTCTCCTGGGGCCGGTCGAGCAACGTCTTCCTCCGCAACGGCGCCCGCCTCTACCTCGACGTCGGCTCCCACCCCGAATACGCCACCCCGGAATGCGACTCGATCGTCGACCTGGTCGCCCACGACCGGGCCGGCGAGCGGATCCTCGAGGGGCTGCTCGTCGACGCCGAGAAGCGGCTGCACGACGAGGGCATCGCCGGCGAGATCTACCTGTTCAAGAACAACACCGACTCGGCCGGCAACTCCTACGGCTGCCACGAGAACTACCTGGTGTCGCGGCACGGGGAGTTCGGCCGGCTCGCCGACGTGCTGATTCCGTTCCTGGTCACCCGGCAGTTGATCTGCGGCGCCGGCAAGGTGCTCCAGACCCCGCGCGGCGCGGTCTACTGCCTGTCGCAGCGGGCCGAGCACATCTGGGAGGGCGTCTCGTCGGCGACCACCCGGTCCCGGCCGATCATCAACACCCGCGACGAGCCGCACGCCGACGCCGAACGCTACCGGCGGCTGCACGTGATCGTCGGCGACTCGAACATGAACGAGGTCACCACGCTGCTGAAGTTCGGCAGCGCCGACATCGTGCTCAAGATGATCGAGGCCGGGGTCGTCATGCGCGACATGTCGCTGGAGAACCCCATCCGGGCGATCCGCGAGGTGTCGCACGACATCACCGGGCGGCGCAAGGTCCGGCTGGCCTCCAACAAGGAGATCAGCGCCCTGGAGATCCAGCAGGAATACCTGGCCAAGGCGACCGAGTTCGTCGAGCGGCGTGGCGGCGACGAGACCGCCAAGCGGGTCGTCGAACTGTGGGGCCGGGTGCTGCGCGCGGTCGAGACCGGCGACCTGGACCCGGTCGCCCGCGAGATCGACTGGGTCACCAAGCTGAAGCTGCTGGAGCGCTACCAGAACAAGCACGACCTGCCGCTGTCCCATCCGCGGATCGCCCAGATGGACCTGGCCTACCACGACATCCGCCGCGGGCGCGGGCTGCACGGCCTGCTGGAGCGCCGGGGCCAGGTCGACCGGGTCGTCAGCGACCTCGACGTCTTCCAGGCCAAGGAGACGCCGCCGCAGACCACCCGGGCCCGGCTGCGCGGGGAGTTCATCCGGCACGCGCAGGAGAAGCGCCGCGACTTCACCGTCGACTGGGTGCACCTGAAGCTCAACGACCAGGCCCAGCGCACCGTGCTGTGCAAGGACCCGTTCCGGGCGTACGACGAGCGGGTCGAGCGGCTGATCGCCAGCATGTGACACCGGCCGGGGCCGTCCGCCCACCTTCGCGGGCGGCCCGGACCGGGCGGGTTCCGGCCGGCACGGTAGGCTCTGCTGCCTATGGCCGAGCCGGACGAGGAACGCCTTGAGGACAACCCCGAGCGGGTTCGTCAGGGCTGGGTCAACCGTCGGCGGGAGAAGATCGCCGCCGAGATCGAGCGCAACCGGCGCGGCGACCACAAGGTGCCGACCTGGGTGCTCGCCACCATTCTCCTGCTGGTCATCGCCGCCTGGGCGGCCCTGGTCATCCTGAGCTGACCGCCCGCTCGCGGCCGCTCATCCGAGCAGCGCCGCCGCGTGCCGGCCGGCCGCCGCCGCCGCGAGGAAGTAGCCGTGGTCGGCGTCCAGGCCGCGGCCCATCGTCGACAGGCCGACCGGGCTCGCCCGCAGCGCCGCGTCCAGCCCGGCCGGATCGACCCGGACGATCCGGTGCCGGTCCCGCAGTGGTGCCAGGGCCACCTCGACCTCACCGGCCAGATCGGCGTCGAGCCCGCCCGGCAGCACCAGGTCGGCCGCCGCCAGCGCGACCCGGCCGTACGCGGTCACGCTGTGGTGCGACAGGCCCCGGTGGCGGGGGCGCGGGTCGGCGGCCGAGATCCGCAGCGACCCGACCGGCCGCCCGCCGAGCGCGGCGACGGCGTTGACCGCCTCACCGACCGCGACGCCGGAGAAGCCCCAGCGGGTGCCGGTGCCGAGGTTGCCCGGCCCCTGCGCGACGACCGCGACGTCGGCGCGCAGCGCGTGCCGGGCGGCGAGCAGCCCGCTGTGCACGTTGGTCGCCTCCAGGTCGCCACCGAACGCCTGGCCGACGGTGACGGTGCCGGCCAGCGTGCCGCGCAGCCCGTCCAGGGTGCGGGAGAACCACGCCGGCAGCGCACCGCCGTCGGTCATCACGTACGCCACCCGGGCGTCCGGCCGGTCGGCGTGGATGCCGGCGACGACGGCCGGCAGCGCCGAGTGCAGGTCGGCGGTGACGACCGGCATGCCGGCCACGTCGTGGGCGTCGGCGAGGACCGCCCGGTGCGGCGACGCGTCCTCGTCGGCGCCGAGCAGGATCGGCTGCAGCGGGGTGTAGCGGGCCTTGACCAGGTGGCCGGCGTCGCGGGTGGTGCCGTCCTGCGGCGGGTCGGCGGGCAACCGGTCCGGCAGCGCGACGACCAGCGCGTACCCGCCGGTGCCGAGCCCCATCACCAGGGCGCCGACGTTGAGCAGCACCCGGTCGCCGGGCTCCGGGTCGCCGACCAGTTCGGGGTAGGCGAGGGCACGCAGGGTCGCCCCGTCGGGCAGGGCGACGTCGAGTTCGGCCGCCCCGTGCCACCGCCGCCGTACGGCCACCACGGTCGCCGACCGCCATCGCACCATGCGTGCACGCTATCCGTACGGCGCGGTGGGACGCCCCGGCGGGGTGTACGCACACGCGTACGGACACTGCTAGCGTCTGGGGCGTGTCCCGGACCCGCACCGAACGCCTGGTCAACCTGGTCATCTGCCTGCTGTCGACGCGCCGGTTCCTGACCGCCGCCCAGATCGCCGCCACCGTGCCCGGCTACGAGCACGACCCCGAGGACGCCCGCGACCACGAGGCGTTCCAGCGCAAGTTCGAACGGGACAAGGCCGAACTGCGTGATCTCGGCGTGCCGCTGGAGACCGGCACCGCCAGCGCCTTCGACACCGAGCCCGGCTACCGGATCGCGCAGCGCGAGTACGCGCTGCCGGAGATCCCGCTCGAACCCGACGAGGCCGCCGCCGTCGGCATCGCCGCCCGGCTGTGGCAGCACGCCGGCCTGGCCGCCGCGGCGTCGTCCGGGCTGGCGAAGCTGCGGGCCGCCGGCATCGACGTCGACCCGCAGGCCACGCTCGGTGTCGAGCCGGTCGTCACCGTCGACCCGACGTTCGCTCCGCTGACCGCCGCCGCCCGCGACCGGCGCACGGTCACCTTCGACTACCGGATCCCGGAGAACGACGCGGCCAGCACCCGCAAGCTGCAGCCGTGGGGCGTGGTCTGCTGGCGGGGCCGGTGGTACGTGGTCGGCCACGACGTCGACCGCGACGCCACCCGCTGCTTCCGGCTGTCGCGCATCGTCGGCGCGGTCAAGGCCACCGGCCGGCCGGGCGCGTTCACGCCGCCGGCCGGGGTCGACCTGATCAGCCACGTGGCCCGCTGGTCCGGGCCGGTGGAGCGGACCGGGCGGGCCCGCGTGCTGGTGCGGCCGGGCCGGGCCGCCGGGCTGCGCCGCTGGGCACAGGAGACCGAGACCGGTCCGGCCGGCGACGTGCTCGTGCTGCCGTACGCCGACCCGGAGCGGCTCGCCGGCGCGCTGGTCGGCTACGGTGCCGACGTACGGGTCCTGGAACCGCCCGAGGTACGCGAGGCCGTTGTGCAACGACTCAAGGAGATCGCCGCCCGGCACGAGGCGGCGACGGCGGGAGCGCTTCGATGACCACCTCCTCCCCGGCCCGCTCCTCCGGGCCCCGGCCGTCGGCCGACCGGCTGGCCCGGCTGCTCAACCTGGTGCCCTACCTGCTGGCCCGGCCCGGTATCGAGGTCGCCGAGGCGGCCGCCGACCTCGGCGTGACCGAGCGGCAGCTCCGGGAGGACCTGGAACTGCTGTGGGTGTGCGGGCTGCCCGGCTACGGCCCCGGCGACCTGATCGACATGGCGTTCGACGGCGACACGGTCACCATCACCTACGACGCCGGCATCGACCGCCCGCTGCGGCTGACCCCCGACGAGGCGCTGGCGCTGGTGGTGGCGCTGCGGATGCTCGCCGAGACGCCGGGGATGGCCAACCGCGACGCGATCGAGCGCGCCCTGGCCAAGATCGAGAGCGCGGCCGGCGACCTCGGCGGCGCCCCGGTGGCCGTACGCATGCCCGGCGACGGCGACCGGGCCGACACGCTGCGCGGCGCGGTCGAGCGGGGCCGGGCGCTGCGGATCACCTACTACACCGCGACCCGTGACGAGACGTCCGAGCGGGTCGTCGACCCGATGCGGATGCTGATGGTCGGCGGCCACGCCTATCTCGAGGCGTGGTGCCGGCGGGCCGAGGCCGTCCGGCTGTTCCGCGCCGACCGGATCGACGCGCTGACCGAACTCGACGAACCGGCGGTGGCGCCGCCGCAGGCGCAGCCGCACGACCTCACCGCCGGGGTGTTCCAGCCGACCCCGGAACTGCCGCTGGTGACCGTACGCGTCGGTCGGGCCGGCCGGTGGATCACCGAGTACTACCCGTGCGAGCAGGTCCGGCCCGGCGACGGCGACGAGTGGCTGGTGTCGCTGCGGGTCAGCGACCTGGGGTGGGCCCGCCGGTTCGTGCTCGGGCTCGGCCCGGAGGCGACCGTGGTCAGCCCGCCGGAACTGGTCGCCCAGGTCCGCGACGTGGCCCAGTTGGCGCTGGACGCCTACGCGGTGCCGTACGAGAGCGGGCCCGCGTTCGCGGTGGACGCCGCGCCGCCGGCCGTGCCGCACCCGGCGAAGGCGGTCGCGACCCACTAGGCTGACCGGCGTGGTGAAGTGGATCGTGCTCGGGGTGGTGCTGTTCGCACTGCTCGTCCTGTTCCTGGCCGTACGGCCGCTGCTGGGCCGGCTGCCGGGGTTGCAGCGGGCGGCGCTGACGTTGCAGAGCCGGCAGGACGAGGTCGCGTCGCTGCAGCACACCGCGGTCGACCTGCAGGACCGGATCGAGAAACTTCAGGAGAAGCTCGAGGTCACCCAGCGTCGCATGGAGGTCATCCAGGCCCGGCGCGGCAAGTGATTCCAGGCCCTCGTCGGCCCGCTCCGGGCGGCCTGCTCACTGTCCGTGCGCGACGGGACGGCCCGGCGCGCACGATTAAGCTCGTCGACGGGTTGACGCGGCCCGCGTAGTTGGTCGAAACTTCACCGACCAGGCAGAACCGTAATAGACCTGGCGGGTGGCGACTGCCGTCTACGGACGTACGATGGGGCTCGACCAGCCGAGACCGACAGAACCAACTGGAGTTTCCATGGGCGCCCTCAAGCCGTGGCATATCGCTGTACTCGTGGTGGTGCTGATCCTGCTCTTCGGCGCCAAGCGTCTTCCCGACGCGGCCCGTTCGCTCGGTCGGTCTCTGCGGATCATGAAGGCCGAGACGAAGCAGCTCGCCGACGACGACAAGGACCTCGCCGAGAAGGCCGACGCGCAGGCCGCCCGCCAGCCGCTGCCGCCGAACGCGGCCCAGCAGCCGCCGGCCGCGCAGCAGGGACAGGTCGTGGACCCGGTGCAGCGGCACCGCGACACCATCTAGCCCCACCGCCGTGCGCCTAGCACTGCCTCGCCGCCGCGGCCCCAGCAAGTTCGAGCAGGCCGCGGACGGCTCGATGACGCTCGTCGACCACATCCGCGAGCTGCGGGACCGGCTGTTCCGCGCCTCGATCGCCATCGTGCTCGGCTTCATCGTCGGCTTCTGGCTCGCCGACCCGGTGTTCGACCTGCTCAAGGAGCCCTACTGCAACCTGCCGGGGATCACCAAGGCCGACGGCAGTTGCCCGATGACGCAGCTCGGCCCGGCCGACGGGTTCCTGCTCAAGCTGAAGATCGCGCTGTGGGTCGGCCTGATCGTGGCCGCCCCGGTGTGGCTCTACCAGTTGTGGGCGTTCATCGCGCCCGGCCTGCACCGCAACGAGCGCCGCTACGCGTACGCGTTCGCGGCGATCGCGGCGCCGCTGTTCGCGGCCGGCGCCGGACTGGCGTACTTCGTCGTCGACAAGGGCCTGGCGTTCCTGCTCGAGTCCGGTGTCACCGGGCTCGACACCCAGCTCGAGGTCACCCGCTACATCGCGTTCGTCACCAACATGATCCTGATCTTCGGGGTGGCGTTCGAGTTCCCGCTGCTGGTCCTGATGCTCAACTTCGTCGGGGTCGCCAGCGCCAAGCGGCTGCTGAGCTGGTGGCGGGTCGCGGTGTTCGTGTTCTTCCTGTTCTCCGCGATCGTCACGCCGACCCCCGACCCGTTCGGCATGACCGCGCTGGCGATCTGCCTGTGCGCGCTGTACTTCATGGCGGTCGGGGTGGCGTACCTCAACGACAAGCGCAAGGGCCGCGGCAAGGAGATCTACGCCGGGATCGCCGACGACGAGGTGTCGCCGCTGAGCCACGACCCGGAGCCGGTCGAGGCGGGCAGCCGGGCCGAGACGGTGGCCCCGGTCGAGGCGCCCAAGCCGATCCAGAGCCGCTACGACGACATGACCTGACGGACCCGCCGCCGGAGGGCGGGGCGGTACGGTGCTCGCCGTGACCGCTGACGATCAACCCTCCGGCGCCGGGCCCGCCGGTCCGCCACCGTCCGAACCCGACCGGCCGCTGGCGGTCCTGGTCAACCCGACCGCCGGACGGTCCCGGCACAGCGGGCTGCTGCCCGACATACTCGACCGGCTGGCCGCCGCCGGCCGGCCGCTGGCGGTGCTCGACGCCCGTACCCCCGAACAGGCCCTGGCCCGGTGCCACGCCGCGGTCGCCGACGGCGTCGCCGGGCTCGTCGCCGTCGGCGGCGACGGCACCGTCCACCAGGCACTCCAGGCGGTCGCCGGCAGCGGCGTGCCGTTCGGGGCGGTGCCGGCCGGCACCGGCAACGACTTCGCCGCCGACACCGGCTTTCCCACCGAGCCGCTCGCCGCCGCCGACGCCATCGCCGCCGCCTTGCGCGCCGGCCGCGGCAGCCCCGTCGACCTGGCCCGGATGACGACCGCCGACGGCACGGTCCGCTGGTTCGGCGCGGTGCTCGCCGCCGGCTTCGACGCCGTCGTCAACGAGCGCGCCAACCGGATGCGCTGGCCGCGCGGCCCGCTGCGCTACGACATCGCGATCCTGGTCGAGCTGGCCCGGCTGCGGGCCCGGCGCTACCGGCTGGTGCTCGACGGCGCCGAACGGCACGTCGACGCGGTCCTGGTGGCGGTCGGCAACTGCGCCAGCTACGGCGGCGGGATGCGGATGTGCCCGGCCGCCGACCCGACCGACGGGCTGCTCGACGTCGTCGTGGTCGGCCCGGTGAGCCGGACCACGCTGGTCCGCGTCAAACCCCGGCTCTACAGCGGCACCCACGTCACCCACCCGATGGTGCGTACGTACCGGGCGGCGACCGTCGAGCTGGCCGCCGACGGCATCGTCGGCTACGCCGACGGGGAGCGGGTCGGCCGCCTGCCGCTGACGGTGACCGCGGTCCCGGCCGCCGTACGGCTGCTGCGGTAGGTCTCAGCCGCGCCGCCCGCCGCGCTCGGCCCAGGCGTGCAGGGCGTCGCGTTCCTGTGCGGCGTCCAGGTTGACGGCCGCCTCGATCAACGCCAGGTGGGTGAACGCCTGCGGGTAGTTGCCGAGCGCGGTGCCGTCGGCGGCGAGTTGTTCGGCGTACAGGCCGAGCGGGCCGGCGGCCCCGGCGAGCCGTTCGAAGATCTCGCGGGCGGCGTCGTGCCGGTGCGCCAGCACCAGCGCCGAGACCAGCTCGAAGCAGCAGAGCAGGAACGCGCCCTCCTCGCCGGGCAGCCCGTCGTCGGCGGTGTAGCGCCGGACCAGTCCCGGGCCGATGGCCAGCCGTTCCTGGATCCGGTCGATCGTGGACAGCATCCGTGGGTCGTCGCCGGGCAGGAAGCCGACCAGCGGGATGCGCAGCAGCGCGGCGTCCAGTTCGGTCGACCCGTATGCCAGGACGAAGCCGCCGACCTGCGGGTCGTAGCCGCGGTCGAGGACCTGCGCGTGCAGGTCCGCGGCCTCGCGCCGCCACGCGTCGACCGGTGCCGTCGCGTCGCCGAGCAGGCCGGCGAGCCGGATGCCGCGGTCCAGGCAGACCCACGACATCACCTTGGAGTAGACGTACTGCTGACGCGGTGCCCGGATCTCCCAGACGCCGTGGTCGGGTTCGCGCCACCGCCGGGCGATCGTCTCCACGTGCCGGCGCAGCGAACCCCACTGGTCGGCGGCGAGGTCGCCGGTCAGCTCGTGGAAGGCCAGCGCCGCGTCGAGCACGTGCCCGTACGTGTCGAACTGCACCTGTTCGGCGGCGCCGTTGCCGACGCGGACCGGCCGGGAGCCGGCGTAGCCGTCGAGGTGGGCCAGGATCCGCTCGTCGTCGCTGGTCGTCTCGCCGCCGATGCCGACCAGCGGGTGCAGGGTCCCGGCCGGCGCCTGGCAGACGTCGATCAGGAAACGCAGGTAGCGCCCGCCCTCCTCGTGGTGGCCGAGCCGGAAGAGGGCGAGCAGCAGCAGTGCGGCGTCGCGGTGCCAGGTGTAGCGGTAGTCCCAGTTGCGTACGCCGCCGATCTCCTCCGGCAGCGAGGTGGTCGGGGCGGCCAGCAGTGCCCCGGTCCGGTCGAACGACAGCCCCCGCAGCACCAGGGCGCTGTGCCGGACCAGGTCGGCGCCGTACCCGGCGTAGTCGCTGCGGGCCGACCAGTCCCGCCAGGTGCCGACGGTCTCGTCGAGCAGGCTGGCGACATCGGCCGGGGCGGGCGGTTCGCCGTAGCCGAGCAGCAGGGTGGCCCCGTCGCCGGCGGTCAGTTCCAGGTCGGCGGTGAGGGTGGTGCCGTCGGCCCGCAGCGGCAGGTCGGTGGACAGCCACAGCGGTGTGCCCGCCGCCCGCCACCGGTCGCCGTGGCGCTGCCAGCCGGCCGGCCGGGCGCCGTGGTCGGCCCGTACGTCGAGCCGGACCCGCAACCGCACCGTGCCGCTTTCCACGCTGACGTGGCGGACCAGGACGTGCCGGGCGCGGACCGGGCGGTCGGGGTGGCCGGTCGCGGCGGCGAGGAAGTCGTGTCCGACGGCGACCCCGTCCGGCGCCGTGTGCCGGGTCTGGAGCACCAGCGTGTCCGGCAGGTAGCGGCGGTCGGGGGCGTCGGCGCCGTCGACCCGCAACTCGAAGGCGCCGCCGGCCCGGCGGTCGAGCAGCCGGGCGAAGACGGCGTCGCCGTCGAACCGTGGCACGCAGAACCACTCGACCGCGCCGTCCGGCGCGACCAGCGCCGCGGTGTGGGTGTCGGACAGGAAGGCGTACGAGTCGATCGGCGGGAACGCGTCGCTCACGTCGCCTCCGGGCGTGTGGCGGGCGGCCGCCCGGTCCTCCCGTCGCGCCGGATCGCCGGCCTGTGCCGCATGGTCGTCCACCGCCCCTCCTGATCTCCCGGGATGGGGCTACCCCGGCCCGCAGCGGCGAAAACTCCTCGGCTGCGGGCGGGGTCAGCGGTCGGTGACCGCCAGGTCCAGGACGGCGGCCAGGCCGTTGGCCCGTCCGGGGTCGGCGGCCGGCAGCACCAGCACCGCGCAGCCGGCCCGGACCGCCCCGGCGTCGGCCGGGGTGTCGCCGACCATCAGGACCCGCTCCGGATCGACCCGCAGCATCCCGCACGCCCGGTGGAAGATCGCCGGATCGGGTTTGCAGCGCCCGACCTCGTACGACAGCACGAAGGCGTCGACCAGGTCGGCCAGCCCCCACGCCTCGAACAGCGGCCGGACGTCGAAGCCGATGTTGCTGACCAGTGCCACCGGCACCGACGCGTCGCGCAGCGCCCGCAGGGTCGCGGTGGTGTCGGAGTACAGCAGCCAGCCGTCGGGACGCAGCAGCCGGTCGTAGAGGGCCTCGGCGAGCCCGTCCACGCCCGAGTCGACGGTGGCGGCCAGCCCGGTGTAGGCGGACCGGTGGGCGTGCTCGTAGAGGTCGCGGTCGGCCCACACCTCGGCCAGGTGGGGCGGCACCCGGTGCGGCAGCGGGCCGCCGGCCCGGCCGGCCGTCACCAGCCGGTCGGCGAGCACGGTGGCGCGGCCGCGGTCGAGTTCGACGCCGCATTCCCGCGCGCCGGCGCGTACCCAGGCGACCGGGTCCTCGACCTGGGCGAGGGTTCCGTGGAAGTCGAACAGGACGGCTTCGACCGGGCGGCGCGGGGGTGTCGCCGGGGCGGCCGTCGCGGGTCCGCTGGCGTGGCGAGGACTGGGCGGTTGGGGATGGTCCGGCACGTCGTGCACCTTACCGAGCCGCTCACACCGGCCGTGGTCGGCGGCCCACCGCGAGTGTCGGGGCATGACGCACTAATCTTGGTGGTATGTCGAGCCCAGCCGAGCGGTATGCCGCGGCGCGCCGCCGGGCCGCGCAGGCCCGCGCATATCCGGCCCTGGACGAGTTCGTTCCGGAACTCGGCTTCGACCTGGACGAGTTCCAGCGTGAGGCGTGCGAGGCGCTGGAGCGCGGCAGCGGCGTGCTGGTGTGCGCGCCGACCGGCGCCGGCAAGACCGTGGTCGGCGAGTTCGCGGTACACCTGGCGCTGCGGGCCGGCACTCCGCGGCCGTCGGCCGTCGGCCCGGCCGGGCCGGTCGTGCCGCCGTCGGCGGTCGGAAATCTGACTGCCGGCGAGGCCGCCGCGGGCGCCACGCCCGCCGGGCAGGCCCCGCCGGGGCGGTCGGTGCCGCGCAAGTGCTTCTACACCACGCCGATCAAGGCGCTGTCGAACCAGAAGTACCACGACCTGGTCGACCGGTACGGCGCCGAGCGGGTCGGCCTGCTGACCGGCGACAACGCGATCAACGGCGACGCGCCGGTGGTGGTGATGACCACCGAGGTGCTGCGCAACATGCTCTACGCCGGCTCCAGCACGCTGGAGGGGCTGGCCTACGTGGTCATGGACGAGGTGCACTACCTCGCCGACCGGTTCCGGGGCGCGGTCTGGGAAGAGGTGATCATCCACCTGCCGGACTCGGTGACGCTGGTGTCGCTGTCGGCCACCGTCTCCAACGCCGAGGAGTTCGCCGACTGGCTGGTCACCGTACGCGGTGAGACCGAGGTCGTGGTCAGCGAGCACCGGCCGGTCCCGCTGTGGCAGCACATGCTGGTCGGGCGCCGGATGTTCGACCTGTTCCACGACGCCGACGCGGCCCGCAAGCACGACGTGCACCCGGAACTGCTGCGCTACAGCCGGGAGCAGATGCGCCGGCTGGAGCTGGGCGACGGGCGTACCCACGGCCCCGGCTGGGGCCGCTCCGGGGGGCGCGGGCCGCGCTGGCGTGGCCCGCTGCGTTCCGAGGTCGTCGAACGGCTCGACCGCGAGGGGCTGCTGCCGGCCATCCTGTTCATCTTCAGCCGGGCCGGCTGCGACGCCGCCGTGCAGCAGTGCCTGGCCGCCGGGCTGCGGCTGACCAGCCCCGACGAGCGGGCCGAGATCCGCCAGGTGGTCGAGGAGAAGATCACCGCCATCCCCGGCGAGGACCTGTCGGTGCTCGGCTACTGGGAGTGGCTCGACGGGCTGGAGCGCGGGCTGGCCGCCCACCACGCCGGGATGCTGCCGGCGTTCAAGGAGGTCGTCGAGGAGCTGTTCGTCCGGGGGCTGGTCAAGGCGGTCTTCGCCACCGAGACACTGGCCCTGGGCATCAACATGCCGGCCCGGTGCGTGGTGCTGGAGCGGCTGGTCAAGTTCAACGGCGAGGCGCACGTCGAGCTGACGCCGGGGGAGTACACCCAGCTCACCGGGCGGGCCGGCCGGCGCGGCATCGACGTCGAGGGGCACGCCGTCGTCGTCTGGTCGCCGGAGGTCGACCCCCGGCACGTCGCGGGGCTGGCGTCGACGCGTACGTATCCGCTGCGGTCCAGCTTCCGGCCGTCGTACAACATGGCGGTGAACCTGGTCGGCTCGGTCGGCGCGGCGCCGGCCCGGGCGCTGCTGGAGTCGTCGTTCGCGCAGTTCCAGGCCGACCGCTCGGTGGTCGGCCTGGCCCGGCAGGTGCAGCGCAACGTCGAGACGATGGAGGCGTACGGCGTCGAGACGCAGTGCGAGCACGGCGACTTCGACGAGTACTTCGCGCTGCGGGTGGCGATCGGCGACCGGGAACGGGCCCTGGCCCGGCAGGGGCAGACGCAGCGTAAGGCGGCGGCGGTCGCGTCGCTGGAGCGGTTGCGGGTCGGCGACGTGATCCGGATCCCGTCGGGGCGGCGGGCCGGGCTGGCCGTCGTGCTCGAACCGGGCACCGGCGGGTTCGGCGAGCCCCGGCCGCTGGTCCTGACGCAGGACCGGTGGGCCGGGCGGGTCACCGTCGGCGACTTCACCGCCCCGGCCGAGGTGCTGACCCGGCTGCGGGTGCCCAAGCACTTCAACCACCGGTCGCCGGCCGCCCGCCGGGACCTGGCGGCGGCGATCAGCGGTACCGGCCTGGACCGGCACGCCGGCCGCCGTGGCGGGCGGTCGCGGGCCAGCGGCGAGGACCACCAGCTCACCCAGTTGCGGGCGCAGTTGCGGCGGCACCCGTGCCACGCCTGCGAGGAGCGCGAGGAGCACGCCCGGTGGGCGGAGCGGCGCCGACGGCTGGAACGCGACACCGACGAGCTGCGGCAGCGGGTGGCCGGCCGGACCGGCTCGCTGGCGCGTACGTTCGACCGGGTGGTCGGCATGCTGACCGCGCGCGGCTACCTGACCGCCGAGGGGGAGATGACCGACGCCGGCCGGATGCTGGCCCGGATCTGGACCGAGGCGGATCTGCTGGTCGCCGAGTGCCTGCGGCGCGGGGTGTGGGAGGGGCTCGACCCGGCCGAGTTGGCCGCCGCGGTGTCGGTCGTGGTCTACGAGTCCCGCCGTGACTCCGACGAGCGGGCGTCACTGCCCCGGGGGGCGGTCACCGACGCGGTCGACGCGACCCTGAAGATGTGGGCCGAACTGGAGGCCGACGAGGCGGCCCGGGGCCTGGAGGCGACCCGCGACCCGGATCTGGGGTTCGCGTGGCCCATCTACCGGTGGGCCCGGGGTGAGGCGCTGGCGAAGGTGCTGGCCAGCGGCACCAATCTGGACGGCGAGATGCCGGCCGGCGACTTCGTCCGGTGGGCGCGTCAGGTCGTCGATCTGCTCGGCCAGCTGTCGACGGCCGGCGGTGCCTCGTCCCGGGTGCGGGCCACGGCCAGGCAGTCCATTACGGCGATCAACCGCGGCATTCTCGGCTATCTGCCGACTGCCTGAACACCCTTCACATCACGCGGAGTAGCCGCCTCGGCCTCGGCCGGGGCGGCATGCCGGCTCCACCGTCCGGGGTGAAGACCGCCCTGTCGTCTCATTGTGAGGACCGCTCGTATTCCGGATTATCCCTTCTTGAACTGCGGATAGTCCCGTCCGTGGGATCAAGGGGGCGAGTGGTGGGGGAAATAGATCATTTCGGGTACGGGTGGGTGACACCCGTTCTCAGCTATGTGCTGTCAGTGATGGGAGCGATGCTCGGGCTGGTCTGCACGGTCCGGCTGCGGGACGCACCCACAACCGGCCGCCGAACCTGGTGGCTGGTCCTGGCCGCCTGGGGGATCGGCGGTACGTCCATCTGGACGATGCACTTCATGGCGATGCTGGGCTTCCGGGTTTCCGGCACCCAGATCCGCTACGACCTCGGGCTGACCGTGGCGAGCGCGGTCCTGGCGATCGTCTTCGTCGCGATCGGCCTGTTCATCGTCGGACTCGGCCGTCCCACCGCCGTCAAGATCGTGACCGGAGGTGTGCTGACCGGCCTGGGGGTGGCCGCGATGCACTACACCGGGATGGCGGCGATGCGGCTCAACGGCCGTATCGAATACGACCCGCTCCTCGTCGGGGTCTCGGTCGGGATCGCGATCGCCGCGGCCACGGTGGCGCTGTGGATGGCCGTACGGGTCCGCCGGCCGGCGGCGATCGTGGTGTCCGCGCTGGTCATGGGCCTGGCGGTGAACGGGATGCACTTCACCGGCATGTTCTCGATGTCGGCCCACCTGCACGGCACGCCCAGCCGGCTGGGCGGCGTGACCGCCGCGACGCTGATCGTGCCGATCGTCTTCGCCGTGATCGTGGTGGCCGTCGGGCTGGCGTACGCGCTGGTCGCCGCGTCGACCGACGAGGACCGGGCCGGCGTGGCCTTCCTCGAGGCGCAGATCGCCGACCGCGACGCGGCGGCACCGGCGCCGGCACCGGCGAGGACGGGGCTGCGGGTCACCGACGCCGGCCGCTTCAACCGCCCGCGCTGACCCCGGCGGCCGGCACGGTACTCCCGGGCCGGCCGCCGTACGGCGCGGCCCCACCGACCGCCACCGGGCCAGCCGGTGCGGACCCGCCGACCGCCACCGGGCCAGGCGGCGCGGACCCGCCGACCGCCACCGGGCCGGCCGGCCATCGGCCCGAGACCGGGTGACCGGCCCGGTGGCGGTCAGCGTTCGGCGATCGCGTCGACCAGGCGCCGGCACGGGCCGGCGAGGTTCCACCGCTGCGCCGTCGCCAGCAGCCGGTCCGGGTCGACCGGCCCCCGCGGCAGGTCGGTGACCAGGTCCGGCAACGGCACGTCGAGGGCCACCCGGACCACCTTCGGTGCCACCGTCAGGTAGTCACGGGCGGCGAGCAGCTTGCCGCGCAGCCCCGGCGCGAAACCCGACGCCGGGTCGTCCAGCGCGGCGAGGATGCCGTCCAGATCGCCGTACCGCTCGACCAGGCGGGCGGCGGTCTTCTCACCGACGCCGGCCACCCCCGGCAGGCCGTCGCTCGGGTCGCCGCGCAGCGCGGCGAAGTCGGCGTAGCCGGCCGCCGGCACGCCGTACTTGGCGCGTACGGCCGCGTCGTCGAGATCCTCCAGCTTCGCCACGCCCCGGCCGCAGTAGAGCACCCGTACGCCCCGGACGTCGTCGACGAGCTGGATCATGTCGCGGTCGCCGGAGGCCACCTCGACCGGCCCCGGCTGGCCGGTGGCGAGCGTGCCGAGCACGTCGTCGGCCTCGTAGCCGTCGGCGCCGACGGCGGGGATGCCGATCGCCGCCAGGATGTCGAGGATCAGCGGCACCTGGGGGACCAGGGTGTCGGGGACGACCTCGCCACCGGCCGGCGCCACCCGGTGCGCCTTGTACGTCGGCAGCAGCGCCACCCGCCACGCCGGCCGCCAGTCGTGGTCGAGCGCGCACACCACCCGGTCAGGTCGCCGGGTGCGGATCAGGGTCGCCAGCATGTCCAGGAAGCCCCGGACGGCGTTGACCGGGGTGCCGTCGGCGGCCTGGGCGGCGGATTCGGGGATGCCGAAGTAGGCGCGGAAGTACAGGCTCGGCGAGTCGACCAGCAGCAGGGGGCGGGCGTCGTTCACCCGGACAGCCTGGCACAGCCGGCCCGGCCGGTCCCGCCCCGACCCGCCGCCGGCCCGCACCCCGGCCCGCGACGGCGACCGGTGGCCGGCGGTGCCTCAGTGGCCGAGGACCGGGTGCGGCACGTACGGCCGCTCCAGCTCCGCGCACTCCTCGTCGGTCAGGTCCACGCCGACGGCGGCCACCGCGTCGTCGATCTGGCCCGGCTTGGTCACCCCGACGATCGGCGCGGTGACCGCCGGCCGGCGCAGCAGCCAGGCCAGCGCGACCTGTGCGGGCGGCAGCCCGCGCCGGGCGGCGACCCCGGTCAGCGCGTCGACGACGGCGAAGTCGGCCTCGGCGTACAGGGCGTCGGCGAGGGTGTCGCTGCGGGCCCGGGTGGTGTGCCGGGCACCGCCGCGGGCCCGGGTGCCGGCCAGCACGCCGCGCGCCAGCGGGCTCCACGGGATGACCCCGACGCCCTGGTCGAGGCAGAGCGGCAGCATTTCCCGCTCCTCCTCCCGGTAGACCAGGTTGTAGTGCGGCTGCATCGACACGAACGGGGTCCAGCCGTGCTCGCGGGCGACCTGCTGGGCCTTGGCGAACTGCCAGGCGTACATGCTCGACGCGCCCAGGTAGCGGGCCTTGCCGGCGCGTACGACGTCGTGCAGCGCCGACATCGTCTCCTCGATCGGGGTGTCGGGGTCCCAGCGGTGGATCTGGTAGAGGTCGACGTGGTCGGTGCCGAGCCGGCGTAGCGAGTCGTCGATCGAGGCCATGATGTGCTTGCGGGACAGCCCGCGGTCGTTGGGGCCGTCACCCATCGGGTGGTAGACCTTGGTCGCCAGCACGTAGTCCTCGCGGCGGGCGAACAGGGCCCGCAGCAGCCGGCCGGTGACCTCCTCGCTCGCGCCGAGCGAGTACATGTCGGCGGTGTCGAAGAACGTCACGCCCAGCTCGACCGCCCGGCGGACCAGGGGCAGCGCCGCGTCGTACTCCAGGACCCAGTCCCGCCACGCGGACGATCCGTAGCTCATCATGCCGAGGCAGACCCGGGACACCTTCAGGCCGGTTCCGCCGAGCCGTACATAATCCATACCCACCCGGCAGAGCCTATGCGGCGGCCGGCCGGGGCCCGGGCCGGTACCGGTGCCGGGCGGTCGTCACCAGGCCGGTATGTGACGTACCTCCCCAGCTACCCGAACGAGCGTTAAGCTTGCGGGAAGTCGGCGCCGTCCACACCCTGGACGCCGCCGGAAGCCCGACACCCCACGGAGCCTGCCGCACCATGACAGTCGACCGGATTCTGCCCACCCCCGAGGCGTACGACCTGATCGAACTCGCCACCGAGCTCGCCGACCGCGAACTCGCCGGCCGCGCCGACGACTTCGAGAACCGGGGCGAGTTCCCCCGCGAGGTCCTGCGCACCCTGGGCCGCTCCGGGCTGCTCGGCCTGCCCTATCCCGAGGAGTACGGCGGCGCCGGCCAGCCGTACGAGGTCTACCTCCAGGTGCTGGAGGTGCTCGCCAGCCGCTGGGTGACGGTCGCCGAGGCGATCAGCGTGCACACCCTGTCCTGCTACCCGGTCGCCGCGTACGGCAGCGAGGAACTGCGCAAGTCGCTGCTGCCCGACATGCTCGGCGGGGAACTGCTCGGCGCGTACTGCCTGTCGGAGCCGCAGGGTGGCTCGGACGCCGCCGCGCTGACCACCCGCGCCAGGCGCGACGGAGACGACTGGGTCGTCGACGGCACCAAGGCGTGGATCACCCACGCCCACTCCGCCGACTTCTACAACATCTTCTGCCGCACCGGCGGCCCCGGCGCCGCCGGAATCTCCTGCCTGCTCGCCGACCGGGGCACCGCCGGTATCGAGCCGCTGGCGGCCGAGCGCACGATGGGCATGCGCGGCTCGCCGGTCGCGCAGATCGCCTTCGACGGCGTCCGGGTGCCCGGTGACCGGCTCGTCGGCGCCGAGGGCGGCGGCTTCACCATCGCGATGACCGCGCTGGACTCCGGGCGCCTCGGCATCGCCGCCTGCGCCGTCGGGCTGGCCCAGGCGGCCCTGGACTTCGCCACCTCGTACGCCAAGGAGCGGACCCAGTTCGGCAAGCCGATCATCGACTTCCAGGGGCTGGGCTTCATGCTCGCCGACATGGCGACCCAGGTGTCGGCGGCCCGTGCGCTGACCCTGGCCGCCGCCCGGCTGCGCGACGCCGGCCGGCCGTACTCGATCGAGGCGGCCAAGGCCAAGCTCTTCGCCACCGACATGGCGATGCGGGTCACCACCGACGCGGTCCAGGTCCTTGGCGGCTACGGCTACGTCGCCGACTACCCGGTCGAGCGCTACATGCGCGAGGCGAAGGTGTTGCAGATCGTCGAGGGCACCAACCAGATCCAGCGGGTCGTCATCTCCCGCGCCCTCGCCCGGTCCTGAGGCCCGGCCGGGTGCGCCGGGGTCTCCCGGTGCACCCGGCCGCTCAGCCACCCGTCGGCGCCGAGGAGGCGCGGACCACCAGCCGGCACGGCACGGAGTGCACGCCGGGTGCCGGGCCGCTCCGGATCGCGGAGAGCAGCAGGGTGCCGGCGGTCCGGCCGACCTCGCGCAGGTTCAGGTCGACGCTGGTCAGCGGCGGCCGGCAGCCCTCGGCGGTGGGCTGCCAGTTGTCCACACCCACGATGGCGACGTCGTCGGGCAGGCGCCGGCCGCATTCGCGCAGACCGTCCGCCACGCCCCGGGCGATCGCGTCACTGCCGCAGAACACGGCGTCCACGTCGGGGTGTGCGCGGGCCAGGGCCGCCGCCGCGAAGCGGCCCCACACCTCGCTCCATCCGCCGTACCAGGGGTCGCCGACCAGTTCGCGCCCGGCGTCGGCCAGGGCCCGCCGGGTGCCGTCGACGCGGGCCCGTACGGACGCGTGGCCGTGTGGGCCGGTGACGTGGGCGATGTGCCGGCGGCCGGTGCGCAGCAGGTGCTCGACGGCGAGCGCCGCCCCGGCCGGCTCGTCGACCACGACGCTGCAGTCGCCGGGGTCGGCGGAGCGGGCGAAGGCGTAGACGACCGGTACGGGCAGGTCGGCGGCGAGCGGCGGGCGGGGCTCGGTGCGCCGGCCGGCGACGATGATGCCGTCGACCCGACGACGCAGCAGGCCGCGGACGTAGTGCTGCTCGCGGATCGGGTCGTCCCTGGTGTCGCAGACGAACGCCAGCGTCTCGTCCCAGCCCAGGGCGTCCTCGGCGCCGTGCAGGATCGGCAGGCTGAACCGTCCGTGGTGGTCGGTCATGATCAGGCCCACCGTGTACGTCCGCCCGGTGAGCAGGCTGGCCGCGACGGCGCTGGGGAGGAAGCCCAGTTCGTGGGCTGCCGCCCGGACCCGGGCGCGGGTCTCCTCGCGGAGTTGTCCCCGGCCGTTGAGAGCCTTCGACGCGGTGCCGACCGACACTCCGGCCTGTCGTGCCACGTCGGTGATGCTGACCCGTGTCCGCCTGCCCGTCACGCAAGAACCGTAGCGACGGAAAAGGGTTGCCTCAACCGGTCGGCCGGGAAGCCATTGACGGATACCTAAGTCATCCGTAACCTCGGCGAAACCAGACGTCAAAGAGGTGGCGCACCGCCCACATCGGAGCCACCCGGGCCGGCAAACTTTTCCGCAACCACGATCGCGGCCGCAATCCTCAGTTGTTAACGCTCACACCCCGCTCCCGAACCCGTCCCGAGGAGGCACCCCGTGAGAACGACCCGCGCGTCGGCCGCGACGCTGTCCCTGGCCGTCGTGGCCGCCGCCTGCGCCGTCCTGGCCGCGAGCCCGGCCGTGGCCGCCAACTCCACCCTCACCGTCGACGCGGCGCGGCCGTTCCGGCCGGTCAGCCACGTCGGCGCCGGCGGCCTGTACGCCCTGGCCGAGAACAACCGCCCGAGCGACGCGATGCTGCTGCCGCTGAAGCTGCACACCCTCACCCAGCCCGCGCCCGGCGTCGGCCAGCGCCCCAACGGCCAGCCGCCCGGCGGCGACTCGCTGCTCGTGGCGCCGCAGGCGACCCGGGTCGGGGCCGCCGAGTACATCCGCATGCCCGACATCTACCCCGACTTCCCGTACCGCTGGGTTAGCTGGACCGACTGGTTGTCCAAGGTGGACGCGCAGGTCACCGCCCGGCTGGCGGCGACCGGCACCAGCAACATCGCCGGCTGGGAACTGTGGAACGAGCCCGACTACACCTGGAACACCGCCGCCGCCGGCAACTTCAACGACGCCTGGGTACGCACGTACCGGCAGGTCCGGGCCCGCGACCCGCTGACGCCGATCGTCGGCCCGAGCACCGCCGTCTACAACGAGGCGTGGATGCGGTCCTTCCTCACCCACGCCCGGGACAGCAACACGCTGCCCGACATCATCTGCTGGCACGAGCTGGAGGGCGCGCACCGCGTCGCCAACGACATCGCCAACTACCGCGCCCTGGAGGCGTCGCTGGGGATCAGCCCGCGCCGGATCTCCATCAACGAGTACGCCACCCCCACCGAGATCGACCAGCCCGGCCCGGTGGCCGGCTACATCGCCAAGTTCGAGCGTGGCGGCGTCGACAACGCGCACCGGGCCTTCTGGTACGAGTACGGCACCGTCAACGGGCTGACCGTCAACAACCAGCCGACCGGTAGCTGGTGGCTCTACAAGTGGTACGGCGACATGGCCGGCAACATGGTGACCACCACGCCCCGGGCGCAGACCGGCCTGGACGGCTTCGCCGCACACGACCCCACCCGACGCATCGTGCGGGTGATCTTCGGCGGCGAGTCCGGCACCAACCACGTCCGGGTCACCGGCCTGCCGTCACTGGGCGGTTCGGTCCGGGTGCTGGTGGAGTCCACGCCGGCGGCCGGCCGGTACACCCACGTGGCCGCGCCGACCGTGATCAGCAACAGCACCGCGACCGTCAGCAACGGCGAGCTGACGGTGACCGTACCGAACATGAACGCGACCAGCGGCTACCACATCGTCATCCAGCCGACCAGCGGTGTGCCGAGCTACCAGCAGCGGTACGAGGCGGAGAACGCGTCGATCTTCCGGGCCAACCGGTTCGGCAGCGCCGGCGCCTCCGCCGGGGCGTACGTCGGCCAGATCGACAACACCGGTGACCCGCGTACGGCGAGCTACGTCGACTTCGTGGTCAACGTACCGACCGCCCGCGCGTACACGATGCGGATCGCGTACGCCAACGCCACCGGTGCCACCGCGACGCACGGCCTGGCCTACAACGGCGGTGCCTGGTCCACGGTCAGCTATCCGCCGACCGGCGGGTGGGGGCAGTTCGGCGCGACGGTCAGCACCACGGTGAACCTGCGGGCCGGCTACAACGTGATCCGGCTCGCCAAGGGAGCGCCGTACTTCGCCGGCGGCACCGGATACGCCGAACTCGACTACATCGAACTGACCTGACGGCCGCACCACCGGTCCGGCCGCAGGTGAGGCGCCGGCCCCGCCCGGGGACGTACGCCCGGGCGGGGTCAGCCGGCGTCGCGCGGGGCCGGCACGGTGGCCGTACCTGCCGGGCGCAGGGCGGCGCCGGTCGCCGGGTCGTAGAAGTGCATCCGGTTCGGGTCGACGGCCAGCCACACGGTGTCGCCGGCACCGACCCGCTGCGTCGGCGGGGTCTGCACCTTCACCTGCCGGCCGGCGAGGTCGACGGTGAGCAGGATCGCCGCACCGGTCGGCTCGACCACCTCCACCCGCGCCGCCACCCGGTCCGCCGCCGCCCCGCCCGCGACCGCCACGTTCTCGGCGCGTACGCCGACGGTGACCTCGGTGCCGGCGTGCCCGCGCAGCGTGTCCGGAGCGGGCAGGCGCTGGTCGCCGAGGACCAGTTCGACCCGGTCGCCGTCGTGGTCGACGCGGGCCGGCAGGAAGTTCATCGGCGGCGCGCCGAGGAAGCCGCCGACGAACTCGTCGGCGGGCGCGTCGTAGACCTCCAGCGGCGGCCCGATCTGCGCGATCCGGCCGTCGCGCATGACCGCGACCCGGTCGCCGAGCGACAGCGCCTCGGCCTGGTCGTGGGTGACGTAGACGGTGGTGGTGCCGAGTTTGGCGACGATCCGCTTCAGCTCGGTGCGGAACTGCATCCGCAGCAGGGCGTCGAGGTTGGACAGCGGCTCGTCCATCAGCAGCACGCCGGTGTCGACGACGATGGCGCGGGCCACCGCGACCCGCTGCCGCTGCCCGCCGGACAGCTGCGCCGGGTAGCGGTCGAGGTAGTCGGTCAGGTGCAGCATCTCGGCGGCCTCGGCGACCCGCCGCTCCACCTCGGCCTTCGGGGTCTTGCGCATGGTCAGCCCGAAGGCGATGTTCTGCCGCACCCGCATGTGCGGGAAGACCGCGTACGACTGGAAGACCATCGACAGGTCGCGCTGGCGGGCGGGCAGGTCGGTGACGTCGCGCCCGCCGATGTGCACCGAGCCGGCGTCCGGGTTCTCCAGGCCGGCGATCATACGGAGCAGGGTGGTCTTGCCGCAGCCGCTCGGGCCGACCAGGACCAGGAACTCGCCGTCACCGACGCGCAGGCTGATGTCGTCGGTCGCCCGGTTCTTCGTACCGGGGTAGGTCTTGACCAGGTTGGTCATCACGATCTCGGCCAACGCCCGTCCTCTCTAGCCTCGGCGCGGCGCCCGCGCGCCGGTCACCGGATGGTGGTGCCCCACATGTTGAGCAGGTAGCGCCGCATGAAGGCGATGAAGATCAGCGCCGGTACGACGAGCGCGAACCCGCCCGCGAACCGGAACGCCAGCGGCGAGTCGGGCAGGGTGGACAGCACCTGGGCCGGCAGCGTGCGCCGGTTGAGGGTGAGGATCGCCGCGCCGAGCACCTCGTTCCAGCTCGTGACGAAGGTGAAGATGGCGGCGGCGGCGATGCCGGGCAGCGCCTGGGGGAGGACGACGCGGGTGAAGGCCCGGGCCGGGGTGGCGCCGAAGACCATCGCCGCCTCCTCGTGCTCGGCCGGTACGGCCACGAAGATCGCCGAGGTGATCAGCACGGTGGTCGGCAGCGCCAGCGCGGTGTGCAGCAGGGCGACCCCGTACGTCGTGTCGTACAGGCCGGTGCCGAGGAAGACCCGGGCCAGCGGTACGGACAGCACCACGATCGGCAGCGCCCGGGTGAGCAGCAGGAACAGCTGGTACGGCTCCCGGCCGCGGAACGCGTAGCGGGCTACGGCGTATCCGGCGGGTACGCCGAGCGCCAGGGACAGGGCGAGGCTGATCACCCCGACCTCCATCGAGTTGACGAAGGCGCCGGTGACCCCGGTCGAGGTCAGGAACACCCGCATCGTCTCGAACGACGGGTCGGTGGGCAGCAGCGCGAGCGGGAACTCGTTGAGCGCCTCGCGGCTGGACAGGGCGGCCAGCGCCACGAGGTAGATCGGCACGCCCATGAAGAGGGTGATGGCGATGCAGGCGGCCTGCACGAGCACGGTGTTGCGACGGGCCCGCCGCCGCCGGGCGGTCACCGCCGGCCTGCCGGTGCCGGTCATCGCCGCCCCTGGATGCTCGGGTCGCGCAGCACGCGCAGGTAGACCATCGCGGTGCCGATCGACACGGCGAGGATGACCAGCGCGATCGCCGCGGCGACGCGCTCGTTCTGCAGCACGACGTACCACTGGTAGGTCTCGCCGACCAGGAGCGGGAAGTTGCGACCGGTGAGGGCCTGGGCGACGGCGAACGTCTGCAGGCCGAGGATGGTCCGCAGGATCAGCGCGACCTGGAGGCTGGGCCGCAACTGGGGCAGGATGACGTGCCACAGCCGCTGCCAGTAGCCGGCGCCGAAGACGGCGGCGGCCTCGTCGTAGTCGCGGGGGATGTTCTGCAGCCCGGCGACGACGATGACCAGCACCAGTGAGGTGGCCCGCCACAGTTCGGCGAGCAGGACCGCGATGAACATCGTGGTCGGGTTCTGGTAGGACAGCCAGGCGAAGCCGTCGCCGAGGCCGAGGTGGGCCAGCACCGAGTTGAGGTAGCCGCGGTCGGTGAGGATCGACAGCCAGATCAGGCCGGCGGCCAGGTCGCTGACCGCCAGCGGTACGCACCAGACGTAGAAGTAGAACGACGACAGCCGGGGCCGGCTGCGCAGCAGCAGCGCCATGGCCAGCGCGAACGCGAACTGCAGCGGGATCAGCACGACGATGAGCAGCGCGGTGTTGCGTACCGCCGGCCAGAAGTAGGGATCGTCGACCATCCGGCGCAGGTGGGCCAGGGTGGCGCCGTCGGTGCCGGTGAACGCCTGGCTGACGCCGACGACCACCGGCCACAGGAACAGCGCGGCCAGGAAGACCACCGACGGGGCGATGAGCAGCACCGGCACCGGTAGCCGGGGCCGGCGCCGGGCGGCGCGGGCCGGGCGGTCCGGCCCGGCGGGTTCACGGTCGGGTGGGCGGGGCACCGTCGCCGGTGCGGCGCCCCCGGCGGCGCCGCCCGGGTCGCCGGTCACGCCACCCGGCACGTCTGCTCCGCGCCGACCGGGTCGGGCCGCCAGCACGGCACCTTGACCTCGTCGAGGATGGTGTTGAGCTGGGTCGCCTGCGCGTCGAGCACCTGCTGCACGCCCCGCCCGTCGAGGCAGATCTCCTTGAAGGTGTTGAGGAAGATCTGCGACACCTCGCCGTCGCGGGCGCCGATCCCGACCGGGGGCAGCGCGACGATGGTGCCCTCGGCGTCCTGCTGGCGGCGTACGGCCTCGGCCTCGAGGGCGACCGCGGGCGGCAGGTCGGCGGCGGGCGGTGCCTCGACGACCGGGAAGAAGGCGTTGCGGCGCAGCACCTCGGTCTGGACGTCGGGGGTGGTCAGCGCCTCGATGACCGACTTGGCGAGGTCCATCTCGGGTGCTCCGCGCGGGATTCCGAGGCCGGCGACGATCAGCATGTAGCCCAGGCCCTTCGGGCCGCGCGGCGCGGGCGCCATCACCCAGTCGTCGGGGCTCGCCGCCGGGGCGTTGACCAGCCGGGCCACGTGGTCCCAGGCGACCAGGACCTCGCCGCGGGCGAGCGGCTCCTGCATGTACTCGAAGTTCGTCGAGGCCGGTGCGGTCACCGACCACAGTTCCTTCATGTACTGCCAGGCGGTCACCGCGTCCGGGTTGCGGAAGGTGGTGATCTGTCCGCCGGTGAAGCTCGGCAGCAGGTAGCCCTGGTAGAAGCGGTGGGAAAGGCCCTTGGGGCCGCAGGGCAGGCCGAGCACCGGCTTGCCGCCGTTGCCCCGTTGCGCGTCGCGCATCCAGGTCAGGAACTGGTCGTACGTCAGGTTCTGCACGTCGGCGCCGGCCGGTAGCCACTCCAGCGCCCGCTTGTGTACGGCGAGCACGTACGACGCCTGCATCCAGGGGATGTACATGGTGCCGGCGCCGCCGATCCGGCCGAGTTCGGCGATCTCCTCGGGGAACCGCCGGTCGGCGAGCTTGGTGGCCAGGTCGTCGAGGTTCTCCAGCCGCTGGGCGTGCGGGGCGAGGTTGCCGTGTACGCCGCCGACGAGGCTGATCTGCATGTTGCCGCTGTCGGCCTGGGTGGTCAGGGTCGAGGCGAAGACGCCCGGGTTGACCGGGTTGAACGCCACCGGGGCGACCTTGACCCGTTCGCTGAGGATCGTCTCGAACCGCTGACGTTCCTCGACCGGGGTGAATTCGGTGGACAGGAAGTTGACCGCGCCCTCGCCGCCGTCGGCGCCGCTGGTGGAGGCGCCGCCGCAGGCGGTCAGCAGCGGCGCGGCACCGGCGGCGAGGCCGAGTCCGAGCAGGGTACGTCGGGCGAGTCGGGCGTCGGCGAACGATCCAGGTAGAGCTGCCATCGTGCCTCCCCGTATGGGTGGCCGGCGTCGGCGCGGGTCACGCCGGGGCCGACCAGAAACGGTCGGGTTCCCTTGGTGTCACAAGTGGACATATTTGTTGGCCTATGTGTCAAGCGGAGGAAACATTTCCTCGTCGTGTCGACTGTCGGGTTACCGTCAGTAGGCGCGCGGGTACGGGTGCACACTGACTTGTGACGACGGTCACATGATCGCTGTCGGCGCCGCACCCGTCGGGTGAACCACTTGCCACGGCCCGCCCGGCCGGGTCACCACCGGCTTCCGGCACCCGCCGGAAACCGGACCGACCGGATCCCAACCGACCGCAGGCGGGCGAGGGGGCCACACCTTCGGCGGTCGGGTCCGGTTCGGCGACACCACGAGGCGGTCCGCCGCCCGTCAGTGACCGGCGTCGGCGCGCTCCCGCCGTATCGTGACCTTCTTGCCCTTGACGGTCGTGCCGCGCAGCGCCGCGATCACGTCCCGCGCCGCCGACTCCGGCACCTCGACCAGCGAGAACCGGTCGGCGATCTCGATCGCGCCGATCTCGCGGCCGGACAGCCGCGACTCCCCGGCGATCGCACCGACCAGGTCCTGCGGCCGGATGCCCGCGCTGCGCCCGGCACTGACGAACAACCGGGTCATGCCCTCGGCGGGCGCCCGCCCCCGCCGGTCCTCCCGGCCACCGGGCCGCGACCGACCCCGACCCGCCGGCCGGGCCTGGACCGCGACCTCCGGAATCTCCTCCTCGTCGGCCGCCGCACCGCTGGCCTCGTGCGCCAGCTTCACCGCCGCGAGCGCCACGTCCATCACGTCGAACTCGTCGGTCAGCGACTCCACGACGACCCGGAACCGGGTCAGGTCGTCCTCCAGGATGCTCTCGTGCAGCGCCGCCCGGGTCAGCTCCAGCCGCCGGGCCCGCAGGTCCGCGGTCGTCGGCACCTTCTCCATCGCGATCCGCTGCCGGGTCACCCGTTCGATGGTCCGCAGCATCCCGTGCTCGCGCGGCTCCGCCAGGGTGATCGCCACCCCCTCACGACCGGCCCGACCCACCCGGCCGATCCGGTGCACGTACGACTCCGGCGCCGACGGGACGTCGTAGTTGACCACATGGGTGAGCTGCTCGATGTCCAGGCCACGGGCCGCGACGTCGGTGGCGACCAGCAGATCGGCGGTGCCGTTGCGCAGCCGGGTCATCACCCGGTCGCGCTGTTCCTGGCTCATCCCGCCGTGCAGGGCCTCGGCCCGGTAGCCGCGCCCGTTGAGCGTCTCGGTCAGCTCGTCGACCTCGTCCCGCCGCCGGCAGAACACGATCGCCGCGGTCGGCGCCTCGACGTCGAGGACCCGGCCCAGCGCGGCCGGCTTGTGGGCCCGCGCCACCAGGTAGGCCGCCTGCCGCACGCGCGGCGTCTCCCCGGCCGGCGCCGGCTCGCGCCCGATCTGGATGCGGACCTCGTCCCGCAGATGGCTGCGGGCCAGCGCGTCGATCCGCGGCGGCATGGTGGCCGAGAAGAGCACCGTCTGCCGCCGCTCCGGCACCTCCTGCAGGATCGCCTCGATGTCCTCGGCGAATCCCATGTCGAGCATCTCGTCGGCCTCGTCGAGCACCACCGTCCGGATGTCGGACAGGTCGAGCGTGCCGCGCCCGATGTGGTCCAACGCCCGCCCCGGCGTGGCGACGACCACGTCCACCCCGCGTTCGAGGGCTCGCAACTGCCGTACGATCGGCTGCCCGCCGTAGATCGGCAGCACCCGCGCACCCAGCTCGCGGCCGTAGCGGTGCACCGCCTCGCAGACCTGGATGGCCAACTCCCGGGTCGGCACCAGGACCAGCGCGTCCGGGTTGGGGCCACCGCCCTCGGCCCGCATCCGGTGCAGCAGCGGCAGCGCGAACGCCGCCGTCTTGCCGGTGCCGGTCGCCGCCTGACCCAGCAGGTCACGGCCGTCGACCAGCGGCGGGATCGCCTCCCGCTGGATCGGGGTGGGTTCCTCGTAACCGAGACCGGAGATCGCGCGCAACAGTTCCGGCCGCAGTCCCAGTTCGGCGAAGCCGGTCGCGTCGTCCATGTGTTCCCTTCCCCATTTTTGCTTTGTGGCGCGGCCACCGCACCACCGGCGGCGCCCTCCACATCCTCCCCTGCCGGCCGGCCCGCCGCTGCGGCACCCGTCGACCGCCGCCGTCGCCGCCACCGCGCGTCGGCCCGGAGACCGTACCGTGCCTGGTACCACCGGGCGTACCATCGCTGGTATGGCAGAGAAGGTCACGCTCAGCCTCAACGCCGATACCCTGGCCCGCGCCCGAGCCGCCGCCCGGCACGCCGGGCTCAGCCTGTCCGCCTGGATGGACCGGGCGGCCCGGCGGGAGGCACTACGCGACGCCGCCCGCCGGCAGGACGACTGGATGGCCGCCAACCCCGGCATCCGCGAGGAACTCGACGGATTCGACCGGCTCGCCGACCGGATCGAGGCCGACCGGACCGGATCCGGCTGGACCGACCTGTCCGAGGCGGCGTGAACCGCGGCGAGATCTGGACGATCGGCAGCGGTCGCGGAGATATGCGCTACCGGGTCGTCGTACTGTCCGGAGACGCGCACAACGACCGGCCGAGCGCGGCACCGTACTGCGCGCCGATCGTCCGCCAGCGCGGCGCGACCGAACTTCCCCCGTTCGTGGTGCCGCTCGCCGAGAGCGACCCGCTGTCCGGGGTCGTCGTCGTCAACCGCATGCGCCGGATGCCGATCGTCGCCGGCGCCGAACGGCTCGGCATGGTGACCGGCGCGAGCATGGTCCGGCTGGGCGAGGCGATGCGCGACCTGTTCGAGCTGTGAGCGGCGCACCCCCGGTGACACCACGGGGGAGTGGCGGGTGACGGTCGTCGTGGTGGGCGCCGGGATCAGCGGGCTGGCCTGCGCGGGCGCGCTGGCCGCGGCCGGCATACCCGTCGAGGTGCTCGACCGGGCCCGGGTCACCGGCGGCCGGATGGCCACCCGGCGGCTCGACGGCAGGCCCGTGGACCTCGGCGCCGCCTACTTCACCACCGGCGACCCCGCCTTCGCGGCGGTCGCCGAACGCTGGCGGGCCGCCGGGCTCGCGCGGAGCTGGACCGACACCTTCGCCGTGTACGACCCCGACGGCCGCCACGACACCACCGGCCCGGTGCGGTGGGCGGCCCCCGCCGGCCTGCGCTCCCTCCCCGAGGAACTGGCGGCGGGGCTGCCCGCCGGCGTGACCACCGGCCGCACCGTGACCCGGGTCGGGCCGGGGCCGACGGTCGACGGCGCTCCCGCCGAGGCGGTCGTGCTGGCGATGCCCGGCCCGCAGGCGGCCCGGCTGCTCGACCCCGCCCTCGCGACCGCCGCCCGGGCCGCCGCCGCGCGGCGCTGGCTGCCGGCACTCGCCGTCGTGCTGCGCTACCCGGCCCGGACCTGGGCCGGCTTCGCCGGGGCGTTCGTCAACGGGCACCCGGTGCTCGCCACCGTCTGCGACGACGGAGACCGGCGCGGCGATGGCGCCCCGGTGCTGGTCGCGCACACCACCGCCGGGTTCGCCCGCGAGCACCTCGCCGACCCGGCCGCCGCCGGACCACCGGTCGCCGCCGCCGTACGCGACCTGCTGGAGCTGCCCGGGGCGGCCGTCGGCACGTACGTGCACCGGTGGGCGTACGCCCGGCCGGAGCCCGGCGGCGACGACGGGGCGTACCACCTCGACGACGAGTTGGTCGGTCTCGCCGGCGACGCGTTCGGCAGGCCCGGTGTGCCCACCGCGTGGGCCTCCGGGGACGCGCTCGGTCGTGCCCTCGCGGGCCGCCTGCGCGCCGCCTGACGCCGGTCCGCCGCCGGCGGCCGGATCACGGCGGAGGCGGCGTGGGCGCGGTGATCGTGGTGATGCACAGTCCCACCGGAACCCTGCTGACGGCTGTTCCGTGGCTGGTCCCGAAGAATCCGGAGTAGGACAACGTCCAGGGCGTCTGCGTGTAGCGGACGGTGAGGTTGAGAACGGTGCGCGCCGGGATCGTCAGGCTGATCTGCTCGCTGAGGGAGACGGTCTGCTCGTTGGTGTAGCTGATCTCGGATTCGACCACTCCCACGCCCCCGCTGATCGAGGCGCTGATCGTCACCTTCGAGGTCGTGGTCGTCGTCCGGCTGTACTGGACCGGAGCCTGGGTGCTGTTGGCGTACGACGACACGACCGTCGTGCCGCACACCTGCGTCGCCGGGCCGCGGTTGATCCGCCAGCCGCCGTCGGCGGCCTGGGCGGGGGTGACTCCGGCGACGAGGAATCCGCAGATCGTGGCCGACACCAGAAGCGCTCTTCGCAGCATCGTGGGCTGCCTTCCTGGCTGGGTGGGGCAACACCGGGGCACGCGCGGGCGGCGCTGCTCGCCGCTGCCGAGGTCCGCAACTGATCGACGGTCGTGAGTTTGTCAGTGGGCGGTCCGCCGCCACCAGACAGCCGTGTCGGGTAGTGGCGGCCCCGCCTTCCGGGTTTGTCGGCCGGCCCGGTGGGGAGTCCCGGTACTCGGCGACCGCCGGCGGTTGGAGGCGTGCATGACCACCGAAACGACCCGGATCCTGCCCGACAGCGAACTCGTCGCCCTACGCGACCTCGCCGCCCAACTCAGGGTCGACTCGATCCGCAGCAGCAGCGCGGCCGGCTCCGGTCACCCGACGTCCAGCCTGTCGGCGGCCGACCTGCTCGCCGTCCTGCTCGCCCGGCACCTCCGCTACGACTGGTCCGCCCCGAAGGCCCCCACCAACGACCACCTGATCTTCTCCAAGGGGCACGCCTCCCCGCTGCTGTACTCCGTCTTCAAGGCCGCCGGCGTGATCAGCGACGACGAACTCGTCGGGACGTACCGCAAATTCGGGTCGCGGCTGCAGGGCCATCCGACCCCGGCACTGCCGTGGGTCGACGTCGCCACCGGCTCGCTGGGCCAGGGCCTGCCGGCCGGCGTCGGCATCGCGCTCGCCGGCCTGCGCCTCGACAAGCTGCCGTACCACGTCTGGGTGCTCTGCGGCGACAGCGAGACCGCCGAGGGCTCGATCTGGGAGGCACTCGACAAGGCCGGCCACTACGGGCTGCGCAACCTGACCGCGATCGTCGACATCAACCGGTACGGCCAGCGGGGGACCACCGAACTCGAATGGGACCTCGACACCTACCGCCGGCGCGCCGAGGCGTTCGGCTGCCGTGCGATCGTCGTCGACGGCCACGACCTGACCTCGATCGACGACGCCCTGCGCACCGCCCGTACCGCCACCGGCCCGACCGTGCTGCTCTCCCGCACGATCAAGGGCCGGGGCGTACCCGACGTCGAGGACAAGCCCGGCTGGCACGGCAAGGCCCTCCCGGCCGATATCGCCGACCGCGCCGTCACCGCCCTCGGCGGCGTACGGTCGATCACCGTCGCCGCGCCGATGCCGGCACCCGGCCAGCCCGCCGTGACCACCCCCGCCCGCGGCCCCGCCCCCGACCTGCCCCGCTACCAGCGCGGCGCCAAGGTCGCCACCCGCAAGGCGTACGGGGAGGCGCTGCTGGCACTGGCCGCCCGCCCCGACGTCGTCGTACTCGACGGCGAGGTCAGCGACTCCACCCGCACCGAGGCGTTCGCCGACGCCTTCCCGGACCGGTTCTTCGAGATCTACATCGCCGAGCAGCAGCTGGTCGGCGCCGCCGTCGGCCTCCAGGTACGCGGCTACCGGCCGTTCGCCGCCACCTTCGCCGCGTTCCTGTCCCGGGCGTACGACTTCATCCGGATGGCCGGCATCTCCGGCGCCGAGATCAAGCTCGCCGGCTCCCACGCCGGCGTCGAGATCGGCGCCGACGGCCCGTCGCAGATGGCGCTGGAGGACATCGCCGCGCTGCGGGCCGTCTACGGCTCGACCGTGCTCTACCCCAGCGACGCGGTCTCCTGCGCGGCGCTCGTCGCGCAGACCGTGGACCTGCCCGGCGTCAGCTACGTGCGCACCACCCGCGGCTCCTACCCGGTCCTGTACGACAACGGCGACACCTTCCCGATCGGCGGCAGCAAGCAGTTGCGCGGCGGCCCCGGCGACCAGGTCGCGCTCATCGGTGCCGGCGTCACCGTGCACAACTGCCTGGCCGCCGCCGACCGGCTGGCCGCCGACGGCATCGCCGCCCGCGTCATCGACCTCTACTCCGTCAAGCCCATCGACCGGGACGCCCTGGTCGAGGCGGTACGGATCACCGGCGGCCGGCTCGTCGTGGTCGAGGACCACTACCCGCAGGGCGGCATCGGCGCCGCCATCCTGGAGGCGCTCGCCGACCTCGGCGAGCCGATCCGGATGAGTCACCTCGCGGTCCGCGGCCTGCCCACCTCGGGCACGACGGCCCAGCTCATGGACGCCGCCGGCATCGGCGTCGACGCGGTGACGGGAGCCGCCCGTACCCTCGCCGCCCGCTGATCCCGCGCCCGGCGCCCGTCGGGCCCGGGAGGAAACGGCGGCGGCTGTCGCCGGTGGTCGGGGTGTGAGCCGGCCCACCGTTGCGCCGGGCGGGAATGATCCACCGGGAGCCGGTCTTGGTGGACGGTGGGACGTGTTCCCACCCATTGCCGCCACCCGGACGGAAGACAGCCATGACCTCGGTCGACAGCCGTGAATCGGCGCCCCCCGCACCGGCGATGCCGGGCGACCTGATGACGTCGTGGCAGCGGGTTAAGACGGTGCTGGTGCTCGGCTCGCTGATCGCGGTGGGCCCGCTCACCATCGACATGTACCTGCCGGCGCTGCCCGCGATCACCGAAGACCTGCTCACCAACGCCGCCGCGGTCCAGCTCACCCTCACCGGCACGCTCGCCGGTGTCGCGCTCGGTCAGTTGCTCATCGGCCCGCTCTCCGACGCCGTCGGCCGCCGCCGCCCGCTGCTCGCCGGCGCGGTCGTGCACGTACTCGCGTCCCTGCTCTGCGCGGTGGCGCCGAACGTCACGGTCCTCGGCGCGCTGCGGGTGGTGCAGGGGCTGGCCGTGTCGGCCGCCGCCGTCGTCGCCATGGCCGTCGTACGGGACCTGTTCAGTGGCCTGGGGGTGGCCCGGGTGCTGTCCCGCCTGATGCTCGTCATGGGGGTCGCCCCGGTCCTCGCCCCGACCCTCGGCGGCGAGGTGCTGCGGTGGACCGACTGGCGGGGCGTGTTCGTCGCCCTGGCCGGCATCAGCGTCATCCTGCTCGCGGTGACCGCGTTCGGGCTGCCGGAGACGCTGCCGCCCGAGCGTCGCCGCCGTGGCGGGATCGCCGGCACCGCCCGGGCGTACCGCTCGTTGCTGCGCGACCGGGTCTTCGTCGGCCTGGTCCTGGTCACCGGCCTGGCGATGGCGGCCGTGTTCGCGTACGTCTCCGGGTCGTCGTTCGTCTTCCAGGAGCAGTACGGGATGAGCGAACAGGGCTTCGCCGTCGTCTTCGGCCTCGGCGCGATCGGGCTGGTCGCCGCCAGCCAGGTCAACGTGGTGCTGCTGCGCTACTTCCGGCCGGCGCGGATCCTGGCCGCCTCCGTGGTGGCCGGGGCGCTGTGCGCCCTGTTCCTGCTGCTGTTCGCGGTCACCGGATTCGGTGGACTGCCCGCCATCCTGGTGCCGCTGTGGGGTGTGCTGGCCACCGTCGCGCTGATCAACCCCAACGCGGCGGCCCTGGCGATGAGCCGGCACGGCGAGGCGGCCGGCACCGCCGCCGCGCTGCTCGGCTCCGCCCAGTTCGGTGTCGGTGCGGTCGCCGCGCCCATGGTCGGCGCGATCGGTACCGGTGGCGGCGCCATGGCGGCCGTGGTCGCCGCCAGCATGGTGCTGGCGCTGGCCGCCCTGCTGCTGATCGTCCGCCCCGCCCGCCTGGTCACCGAAGTCCCGGCGGTGGCACCGGTCGCCGCCCACTGACCGACCCGGCGGCACAAGCCGCAGCCATCCGACGAACCAAGCGACGCGCGGCACAGGGCCGCAACCCAAGTCGCGAGTCGACCGAGCGCCGCCGCACCGTCTGGAGCCCGAGGACATGCGGCGAAGCCGTCATGCCCGCAGGGTGAAGACGGTGCATTCAGGCGGCGCGATGCGGAGCGAGCCGCCCGAGCGAAGCGAGGGCCAGAAAATCAGCGCCGCTTGAAGCGGCTGGCGAGGTTACGCAGCTTCTGCTGGTTTTCCGGCTTGGAGAGCTGCTGCTGGGCCTGGGAGGTCAGCTTCCGCCCCTGCGGGCTGGACAGGAACGTGCGGATCTTCTGGACGATCGACATCTGCTGCTCCGGTGGTCAGGTGGCCGGTCGTTAGGTGGCCATCCGTCGTAATGATGACAGTCGAAGCTGGCAGTTTGCTGCGAGTACGCGTCACCTCACGCTCGGCCGCACCCCGGCGGCCGGCGCTCGGCGGTGCGCGACCACCGTAGCGAACGTGCCAGCGACGGATGGAACCTTTCGATCGGCCCGGTAGTGGGACTGGTGGAGAGGGAGGTGTCCGTGGATGACGTTGTCGGCGAGGTGTACGCCGGGTGTTTCCGGCGTCTGGTCGTTCAGCTCTACGCGGTGACGGGCGACCTGACCGAGGCGCAGGAGGCGGTGCAGGAGGCGTTCGTCCGGGCGCTGGCGGCGCCGCGGCGTTTCGAGCGGTTGGACAATCCCGAGGCGTGGCTGCGCCGGGTGGCGGTCAACGTCGCCCGCAGCCGTTACCGGCGGCGTCGGGTTCTCGACGGGCTTCTCCGCCGGATCGGTCCGCCACCGGTTGTCGCCGACGTCGGACCGGACCATGTCGCGCTCATGGCGGCGATGCGCCGGCTGCCACGGGGGCAGCGGGATGCGCTTGCCCTGCACTACCTGGTCGATCTGCCGATCGAGGAGGTCGCCGACGCGCTCGGTGTCTCCGTCGGCACGGTCAAGTCGCGGCTGTCCAGGGGCCGGCGCGCTCTTGCTCTCGATCTTGAGGAACCCGTCTACGCCAGGAGTGCCGATGTCCGATCGTGAGTTTTCCGGGTTCGACGCCGATGCGGTGAAGGAGGCCGTCCGGCAGCCGCCGCTGGACGATCTGTACCGGGTGGTGGCCCGCCGTCGGCAGCGTCGCTCTTCGGGAGTGGCCCTGGCCCTGGTCGCCGTACTGGGTGCGGTGGCGGGCGGCCCGATGATCGGGAGCCAGGTCGGCGGCCCGGACGGCTCCGAGGAGCCGTCGCCGGTGCCGGGCATCACCCAGTTGTTCGTGCTCGACGAGACGTCGGCGGTCGGGGTCAGGCAGACGGCGGACTGCGTCGTCGAGTTCGGATACACCGATGACCTGGGCGTCACCTGGTCCGAGTTTCGCCCGCTGTCGTACGAACAGCCGTGTCGCGGGGACGCCGAGGGGCGGCACGCCGCCGACCTCAGGTACCAGCCGCTCAGCGTGCGGACGTACCTGGTGAGCGTGGACGACCGGTCCTATCTTTCGACGGACGCGGGGCGGACCTGGCGGGAAGCGGACTCGGTGATCACCGCCGTCGACTCCTTCCCGACAAGTGCGGATCCGGTGAACTGCCAGGGGGGCTGTTTCGGGCTGCGCCAACCACTGGCTGTCGATCCGGACAACGGAGCGGTCTTCCGCCTGCGGGGCGAGTCGCCGTCGCCGTTCCCGCTGCACGAGATGTACGAGACCACGGACGGAGCGCTGTGGACCGCCTACTGGCCGGGGGACATCGACCGACCGTCGGTGGTGGCGCGCAGCGTCGACCGTGGGGCGACCTGGCAGCCGGCGACCCTGCCGGAGCCGTTCACCGGCGACACGCCGCCCTCCCTGGTCGGGCTGGCGGCGGAGAGCGCCGAGGTGGCCTATCTGCTGGTCAACCCGAGAGACGGCATCGGCCCGTACGCCATGATCTTCCGAACCTCCGATGGTGGTGACACCTGGACGGAGGTGGCCACGGACCTGCCGGCGTCGCAGGCCCTGCGCCCGTTCGCGGTCGGTGCCGGTCGGGTCCTGCTCGTCGCCGACGCCGACCTGGCGGACGGGTACGTGTGGGTGAGCCGAGACGGCGGACGGCACTTCGTGCGGGGGCCGGCCGTGGAGCCCGGCAACATCGGTGGCCTGCCGGGCCTGGTCTGGATCGCCGACCAGGACGGTGCCAGCATCACCAGCGACGGTGTGACGTGGCAGGCACGCCTGGCCCTTCCGCAATGAACGGTGTCCCGTCGTGACGGAGTTGATCTGGGCGGAAACCACCGAACGGGCGGCGGATAAGGTGGCTGGCGCCCAGATCAACGACGACGGCTTGCGGTGACACCGGCCGGGCCGGCCGGACCGGAACGGGGGAGAGACGATGGGGGCACTGCGTACGGCCGTACTCGTGGCGGCGACCGGCACGGCCGGCCTGCTCGGCGGGCTGTTCTACGCGTACGCCTGCTCGGTCATGCCGGGGCTGCGCCGCACCGACGACCGCACCTTCGTCGAGGCCATGCGGAACATCAACGTGGCGATCCTGAACGGCTGGTTCGCGCTGAGCTTCGGCGGCGCGCCGCTGCTGGCGATCGTCGCCGTCGTCCTGTTCTGGGGCACCGGCGGGCCGGCCCTGTGGTGGATCGTGGCGGCGGTCGCCTGCCACGCGGTGACGCTCGGGGTCACCGGTGCGGTCAACGTGCCGCTGAACAACCAGCTCGACGCGGTCGGCGAGCCGGCCGATCCCGGCCCGGTCCGGGTCGCGTTCGAGGCGCGGTGGGTCCGCTGGAACCTGGTGCGTACGGTCGCGTCGGTCGCCGCCTTCGGCTGCCTGCTCGGCGCGCTCCTGCACGGGTAGCGCGGGCGGCGGGGCTCACCCCGGCGTCATAAGCCAGTAGCCGTACGGGTTGTAGAAGAAGTCGTCGTCGGCGTACCGGTGGCAGGCGCGTCTGGTCAGGATCCAGCGTGGTGCCTCGGGGGCGAGCCGGAAGCCCTCACCGCTGCGGATGTCCGCGGCCCTGACCTCGGTCAGCAGGTAGACGGCCAGGCCGTCGATCAACTCGACCCAGTCGTCGAGCCGGTCCGGATCGGCGAGCCCGTCCGCCTCGATCTCGACGTCCGGTTCGCCGAGCAGGTGCATCCCGCAGGTGTACATGCGGTCGTCGTCCGACAGCGGCCGTTTCACCCAGGCGTAATAGAGGACCGTGGTCAGGTCGGCGAGCGACGGGGCGCCGGCGGCGAGGTCGGCCAGTTCCAGCCAGCGGTCCCGGCCGTGGGTCAGGCCGCTGCTCTCGCATTTCACGGCGGTGGCGCCGGCCCGCAGCAGCGCCGCGGTGAGGGCCAGCATCCGGGCCGCGACGAGGAACGACATGTCCTTGTCGCCCATCGGTGGCGACAGGATGTAGGCGACGGAGTCGTGGCCGGACACCGCCTGCCGGTCGGTGGCGCTGAAGGTGGCGTTGGTCAGGCAGGACTCGAACGACTGGAGCATCCGGGGGTCGGGCGTCGTCATGGCGAACTCCCGGTCCAGGCTGAAGCCCGGTCCGCCGACCTCGGCGACCAGTTTCTCGACCAGGTCGAAGTCCGGTCCGGTCCCGAGTACGCAGATGACCTGCCGGGGTTTCACCGCATGATTCTCGACGAACACGGCGCAACCGTAGCTAGGCCCTGCCAGCGGCCCCGATGAAGAGCCGGCCGATCCGGCCCAGGTGCTCGCGGAACTCGGCCGGTTCGAGCACCTCGAACTCGGCCCCGATCGCGGCGAGCAGCAGCACCGGCCAGTCGAACTCGTCGACGTGCATGGTCACCACGCTCCCCTCGCCGTCGGCCTCGACCTCCGCCCACCGGCCGACGACCCGGGCCACGTGGTCGGTGCCGGCCTCGACGCGGATCCGTACCCGGTGGCGGGTCGGGATCGACGACAGGCCGGTGCGGACGAACTCGGCGGCGTCGGCCGCCGGCAGGTCGCGGGGGCGGAACCGGGCGCCGGTGGTCCGGGCCGCCGACAGGCGGTCGACCCGGAACGTACGCCAGTCGTGGCGTTCGACGTCGAACGCGACCAGGTACCAGCGCCGGCCGTACGACACGAGCCGGTGCGGCTCGACGAGCCGGGTGGTCGGGGCGCCGTCGCGGCTGGTGTAGTCGAACGCCAACCGCTCGTCGTCGCGGCACGCCTGCGCGATCAGGGTCAGGGTGGTCGCGTCGACGGTCGGGCCGCCGCCGGTCAGGGCCGGTTCGGTGTACGTGTGCAGTGCGTCGACCCGGCGCCGCAGCCGGGGTGGCATCACCTGCACCACCTTGGCGAGGGCCCGTACCGAGGTTTCGGCGATGCCGGCGACGGCGCCGCCGGCGGCGGTGCGCAGCCCGACCGCGATGGCGACCGCCTCCTCGTCGTCGAGAAGCAGCGGCGGCAGCGCGGCGCCGGCCTGTAGCTGGTAGCCGCCGGCGACGCCCCGGGCGGCGTCGACGGGATAGCCGAGTTCACGCAGCCGGTCGACGTCGCGGCGCAGGGTGCGTTCGCTGACCGAGAGCCGGCCGGCGAGTTCGCTGCCGGGCCAGTAGCGGTGGGTCTGCAACAGCGACAGCAGTTGCAGCATCCGGGTGCTTGTGTTCGCCATGGATCGAGGTTCCCGCGCATTGAGGTCAGGTTCTGGCCGGAATCGATTCTAGCGTGGTGGACATGACCACGACGATGATCGAGGCGAAGGGCCTGACCAGGCACTTCACCGTGAGGAAGACGACCGTCGAAGCCGTACGCGGCATCGACCTGACGGTCGGTACCGGCGAACTGGTGGCGCTGCTCGGCCCCAACGGCGCCGGTAAGTCCACCACCCTGCGGATGCTCACCACCCTGATCCCGCCGACGTCCGGCACGGCCCGGGTCGCCGGCCACGACATCACGACCGACCCGCGCGGGGTCCGCCGCCGGATCGGGTACGTCGGCCAGGGCAACGGCGCCGGCCACAGCCAGCGCGGCCGCGACGAGCTGATCAACCAGGGCCGCTGCTACGGGCTGAGCCGGACCGACGCCCGCACCCGTGCCGCCGACCTGATCACCACCCTCGACCTGGCCGCCGTCGCCGACCGGGTCGTCTCGTCGCTGTCCGGCGGCCAGCGACGCCGGCTGGACATCGCGATGGGGCTGATCCACGCTCCCGAGCTGCTCTTCCTCGACGAGCCGTCGACCGGGCTCGACCCGCAGAACCGGGCCAACCTCCAGGACCACATCCGCAAGCTGCGTGCCGACCACGGCACGACGGTGGTGCTGACGACGCACTACCTCGACGAGGCCGACTCGATGGCCGAACGCGTCATCGTGGTCGACAACGGCCGCGTGATCGCCGACGACACCCCGGCCCGGCTCAAGGCCGACCTGGCCGGGGACCGGGTCACCCTGGTCTGCGCCGACCCGGACGCCGCTCGGCGGGCGGCCGTACGCGCCCGCGAGGTCGCCGCCCGCGCCGGTGGTCCGGCCGGCCGGGCCGCCCTCGCCGGACCGGCGGGTGCCGCGGTCGAGCAGATCGGCGACACCGCCACGGTCCGGGTGCCGGACGGCCCCGGCCTGCTGCCCGGCCTGTTACGGGCGCTCGCCGACGACGGCGTCGACGTGGTCCGCGCCGACGTCGCCCGGCCCACCCTCGACGACGTCTTCCTCAACCTCACCGGCCGCAGCCTGCGTGAAGGCGGCATCGCCGGCACCGAACAGGAGAGCAACCGATGAACGGCAGCCTGGTCACCGACACCGTCACCGTTTTCAGCCGGGAACTTCGCCCGGTGCTGCGCAACCCGTTCTCGGCGATCTTCGGCATGGTCCAGCCGCTCGTTTTCCTCGCCCTGTTCGCCCCGCTGCTGCCGGACGCCGTCGGCGCCGGCGAGGGCTCGGCGTTGCAGTGGTTCGTGCCCGGCATCGTCGTCATGTGCTGCCTGTTCGGCACCTCGATGACCGGCTCCAACCTGCTCTTCGAGATCCAGACCGGCTCGCACGAGCGGATGCTCGTCGCGCCGCTGCGCCGGCCGGCGCTGCTCATCGGCCGGGCGCTGAAGGAGATCGTGCCGGTGCTCGTCCAGGCGCTGATCATCGTCGCGGTGACCGTGCCGTTCGGGTTCGAGCTGCACCCGGCCGGTGCGCTGCTCGGCCTGCTGATCCTCGCGCTGTTCTGCGTCGGGCTCGGCGCGCTGTCGTACACGCTGGCGCTCGCGTCGAAGAACCAGGAGTGGCTGTTCTGGACGGTGCAGCAGACGCTGCTGTTCCCGTTGCTGCTGCTGGCCGGGATGCTGCTGCCGGTCGACTCCGGGCCGGGCTGGCTGGCGACGCTGTCCCGGCTCAACCCGCTGACGTACGTGGTGGACGCCGAGCGGGTCCTGTTCGCTGGTGAGATCGCCTCGGTGACGGTGCTGTGGGGCGTGCTCGCGGCGGTCGCGGTCGCCGGGCTCGGGCTGGCCGTCGGCACCCGCGCCATGCGTCGCGCCGTCTGACACCCCCCGTCCGCCGGCCGGTGCCGTTCCGGGTCAGCCCGGCCGGTGCCGGCTGGCGTACGCGCGTACCTTGGCCCGGTTGCCGCAGGCGGCCATGCTGCACCAGCGGCGCCGGCCGCGCGGGTCGAGGAACAGCCAGCCGCACATCTCGCCGGGGCAGGCCCGGATCCGGGTACGCTCCGGCGTGGACAGCAGGTCGGCGCCGGCGCGGGCGGCGGCGAGGACCGGCAGGGCGGGGCCGGTGTCGGCGGGCAGCGTCCAGCGGGCGACGCCGTCCGGCCCGTTCTCCAGCACCGCGTGGCCGGCGGCCCGCCGGGCCTGCGCCGCGACATGCCGGAACGCCGCCTCGTCGGTCGGGTCGAGCAGTACGTCGTGCAGCGCGGACCGCAGCCGCCGGGCGTCGTCGACGGCTTGACGGGCGCCGGCGGGGTCGAGGTGCCCGGCGTCGCGCAGCCGGCGCACGGTGTCGGGGGAGAGGAGCCCGGCGTGGCCGGCCCACACCGCCAGCCGGTCGAAGTCGCCGAGCCAATCCTGGTCCGGCCGGTCGGGTGTCGGGGGAGCGTCAGGCGTCGGAGGCTGGTCGGGGGTCGGGGGTGTGTCCCAGCCGGCCCAGGTGTTGCAGAAGTCCAGGGCCGGGTGCCCGCCGAGCAGGACGGGCATCGGGTAACCGTCGACCTCGACCCAGTGCACGCCGTCATTATGCCTTGACGTGCGGCGATCAACCAGTAATCTGCCAAACACCGGTTAATCCGCGTCTACTGGTTAGGTGGTCGTATGGTTCTCGAACGTCGGGCCCTCGTCGGGGCTCTCGTCGTTGCCGCCCTTGCCCTGGTCCCCGCCGCTCCGGCCGCCGCCGCTCCCGCGCCCGCGCCCGCGTCCGTCACGGCCGCCACCAAGGCTGCCGGCTGGACCGGCCACCGGCCCGAACCCTGGCGGCCGTGGATCCAGGAGGAGTGGACCGCGCCGGCCGGCCGGTACTGCTCCTTCCCGCTGGAGGTGCGCGTGGTCTCCCAGGACATCCGGGTCCGGGTGCTCGCCCGCCACCCCGACGGTGCCGTCAAGCGGGAAGAGTTCGCCGGGCCGCTGACGGTCGACTTCGTCAACGCCGACACCGGAGCGTCGGTACGCCGTGATGCCGGTGGTTCCGGGGCGGCCGAGTACCGGCCCGACGGCAGCTACGCGTGGTACACGATCGTCGGCCCGGCCGGCTTCGGTTTCCGGGCCGGCGACGGCCTGCCGAAGGGCTACTACATCCTTGACGGGCTGCACGTCATCTCGTTCGACGCCGACGGCACCCGCCGGCTCGCGGTCGGCATCGGCGACCGCGAGAACGTCTGCGACCCCCTCACCTGACCCTGCGTTGCCCCCGCGACTTCCCCGGTGTGTCCCCGCGATCTTGCACTTGTCTCCTCCCTTTGCGGCTTTTGCCCGGCGACAAGTGCAAGATCGCGGGGGATGTGGGGTGGGGGATGTGGGGAGGGGGAGGGGAGGCGGGTCAGGAGATGGCTTGGTTCAGCCAGTCCTGCCAGGCTTTCTCGGCTTTCTGGACGGGGGCGAAGAGGTGGTGGCCGGCCCGTACCGTCTCGGGGTGGCCGTGGAAGCGGTAGAGGGCGTCGGTCGTACGGATCCCGAGCATGTCGGGCGTCGCGTAGTCGGCGACACCGTCGATCGGCGGTAGCCCGGCCGGGTCGACGCGCACCCGGTCGCCCGCCGCCACGGTGTCGGGTACGCCGAGCGCCCGCCGCACCACGGCCAGCGGGCCGGCCGGGTCCGACGTCTTCGGGCTCTCTCCATAGACGAACGTCGCGGTGCGGCCGGTGAAGTGCGTCAGGTACTGGACCAGGGTGTGCAGGTACATGTCCCAGCCGGCCGCCGACTGCGCCTCGAACTCGTCGCCCCAGTCGGGACTGGCCAGTCCACTGTGTACGAAACGCAGCACGGTGGCACCGCCGTCGCGGCTCTCGATGAGAAACTCCATCGCCTCGACCGAGCCGTCCTCGGCCGCCGGCCCCCGGAACGCGAAGCGGTACGGCGGCTCCCACGCGGTCACCGTCGAGTCCTCGCGCTCGCCGCCGAGTTCCACCGTGACCCGGCCGCCCGCGCGGGGCTCGACCTCGTACGGCATCAGCCACGAGGTGATGCCGGGACCGGTCGCGACCGCCTCCCACACCTGCTCCGGTGTCGCGTCGAGGGGTACGTCCTGGCGGATCTCGAACTCGCGGGTCATCGCGGTGCGCTCCTCGCTGGTCAGGTGTGCCGGTCGGCTCGACCCTCGCACCGACAAGAAAAGTTGTCAAGGAGGCGGGCGGCAAGCCGCTCACACCGATGTCAAAGCCGCAGGAGGACGAGTTCGGGTGCCACGTTGTTCGCCTGACCGTCTTGCAGGTGGGGATCGTGCTGCGGGGTCAGTGGCGAAAGAGTCGTAGTCCGGTGCGGGTCACGGTGATGCCGTGCTGGTGTGCCGCTGCGGCCACCGCGTCCGAGCGGGTCGAGCCGCCCGGCTCGGCGATGTGCCGTTATCAGCGTGCGGGTCGAGGGCGACATCGGCGCTATCCTGGCGGCACGCATCGAAACCATGCTTCACCTTCTGTCGGATGATGCCTAGCAACGCCATCCGTATCGGCTTCTCCACCGCAGATCCAGCGGCACGGTCAGAGACACGGAGGCGGCGCGCGCGGCATGCGCTTGTGTCGATCGGCGTGTCCGCTCCGTGAGTGGCGGAATGCGTGAGGGGCGCAGGTGCTTCCTGCCAGACCCTGCCCCGGCCCGATTCCGTCAGGTGCTTGATCTCCATACCTGAATAACGATGATCAACAGGCGTCGTGCGATGCGCCTGGATTCGCGTGGCAGCGCGCTCGACCGTATCGGCGTCGAGCATCGCGATGACTTCACCGACAAGGTCATCTTCCGGTGCTGCCCGGCCTGCGGCGCGCGCAACGTCGTGCGGGACAACGACTTCACCTGCGCCCTGTGTGACAGCGCTCTGCCCACTCGGTGGAACTTCACGTCGAACTGATCGACGCAGGACACCGTCCCGGCTCTGCCGCCGACCGGACGTCACGTACGAGACGGCGGAGCGGCCAGGTCCAGCGCGGATGTCGACAGTGATCGGCCAACCGTTGCAAGTGGCTGGCACACATGGGCGTTTCCGCAGCGGTTGACCGGCCTGCCCCGCGGAGCGTCTCGCGGATGGAATCCTGGCGAAACCGGGTTGCGGCTGTCGGCGAGGGCTATCAGGCTGCCAGTCGTGCGGATGCACGAGGACCAGATCAGCGTCGCCGACGAGACGGTGCGTCAGTTGGTCGACGCCCAGTTTCCCCGGTGGCGCGGCCTGCCGATCAGGCGGGTCGCCGCGCAGGGGACGGTCAACGCCATCTTCCGGCTCGGGGAACGGCTCACGGTCCGGTTCCCGCTCCAGCCCCGTGAGGTCGGGTCGGCGCGGCGCTGGCTGGAACGGGAAGCGGAAGCGGCCCGGAAACTGTTGGGGCGTACCCGGTTTCCCACTCCGGAGCCGGTCGCGATCGGTGCACCCGGCGCCGGTTATCCGCTTCCCTGGTCGGTGCAGACGTGGCTGCCCGGGGTGGTGGCCACCGACCGCGACCCGGGTGACTCGTTCGCGTTCGCCCGCGACCTGGCCGAGTTCATCGAGGGCGTACGGGCCATCGACACCGGGGGACGCACCTTCGAGGGCCAGGGGCGCGGGGGCGAGTTGTGGGTGCACGACGAGTGGATGGAGACCTGCCTGCGGCACAGCGAGGCACTGCTGGACGTCCCGCCGCTGCGCCGCTTCTGGGCGACGATGCGGGAGCTGCCCCGGGGCGGGTCCGCGGACCGGACGAATCACGGTGATCTCATACCGGGGAACGTCCTGGTCGCCGACGGACGGCTGGCCGGGGTCCTCGACGTGGGCGGCCTCGGCCCGGCCGATCCCGCCCTCGATCTCGTCGGTGCCTGGCACCTGCTGGAGCCCGGGCCACGCCAGACGCTGCGGCGGCAGCTCGGCTGCGACGATCTCGAATGGGGACGCGGCAGGGCGTGGGCTTTCGTGCAGGCGATGGGAGCGGTCTGGTACTACGACCGGACCAATCCGGCGATGAGCCGGATGGGCCGGCGTACCGTCGCGCGCATCGTCGCCGACCCGCCGGCCGGCTGAGCCGGGCCGGCGTGCTGGACCGTCTGGCAGGATGAGCCGGACATGACCATGCTGAACCTTTCTTACGACAGCCTGGACGGACTGTCGGTGGGCGACGCGCTGGGCGCCCAGTTCCTCCTTTCCGGCGGCGGCGTTTCCGCACGGAGCGACTGGTACCTGCCGGAGCCGCCGTGGCCGTGGACCGACGACACCGAGATGGCCTGCTCGATCGTCGACGAGTTACGGGAACACGCCGGTATCGACCAGGACCGACTGGCCACACGTTTCGCCGGACGCTTCGATCCCTACCGTGGCTACGGCGGAGGTACGGCGGTTCTGCTGCGCCAACTCCAGGAAGGTGTGACCTGGCAGACGGCGGCCGGCGCCGCCTTCGGCGGCCGGGGATCGATGGGCAACGGAGCGGCTATGCGGGTGGCGCCGCTCGGTGCCTTCCACGCCGGGGACAGCCGTACCGCCGCACTGCAGGCCATGCGTTCGGCGCAGGTCACCCACACCCACCCCGAGGCCGTCCTCGGTGCGGTCGCGGTGGCGGTCGCCGCCGCCGAGGCCGGATGGGCCCGGCTGACCCGGCACCGGCCCGATCCCCACGAACTGTTCGAGGTGGTGCTGGCCCACCTCATCGACAGCCGGGTGCGGACCGGGATCGTCCGGGCCGGGCGACTGCGGGGCGTGGGTGTGGCCGAGGCCGCCTACGAACTCGGCAACGGCTCGAAGATCCTGGCCTTCGACACGGTGCCGTTCGCGTTGTGGGTCGCCGCCACCCGGATCGACGACTATCCGGCGGCGATCCGGGCGTGTGTCGAGGCCGGTGGCGACGTCGACACCACCGCGGCGATCGTGGGCGGCATCGTCGGGTCGTACACGGGGGCCGGGCCGGGCGGGATTCCGGCCGGATGGCTGGAACACCGCGAGCCGCTGCCGGGTGTGCTGCCGCCGGCGATATGACGCCGTGCCACGAGGGCTGGCTCCGTCACCAGCGCGGACGACGTGGGGTCGGGCGATCAGGCCGTGGGGCCGCCGGTGTTCCGGATCATCTGCCGGAGCACCTTCAGGGCCGTGACGTAGTCGGAATCGTCGATTCCCTTGTGGATCTGGTCGCGGATGGCCGGGGCGTGCTTCTTGAGGTCGGCACGGGCCTCGTCTCCGGCCTCGGTTATCCATAACCGGTTCGCGTCGTCCCGGGTGAGCCAGCCGCGTTCCAGAAGGACGTCCGCCTCGGCCACCAGGTCGTCCTCGGGCCGGAGGTAGGTGCGCATCGCGTGTTCGAGTTCGGGGACCGTCATGCCGTGGCCATCGGGCGAGATGTCGTTCTTCGACAGGTTGCGCAGCAGCCAGAACTGGGGCTGGGTGAAGCCGAACTCGGCCTGTCGGGCACGGGTGAAGGCGATGAGGGCCTCGTATGCCACGCCGGTCCAGTATGCGGCCGGTTGAGCGGCGAGTTCGGCGTCGGGAACGTGCTGCGTCGTCATGTGCGCTGCCTCCGGTGACAGATGGTTGGTGGGACGAACGTAGAAGCTCAAGTTCGGTCGAGGTCAAGAGCCGGGACCGATACGGCGACGTTCACCCATGGCCTGGTCAGCGGAAGGCGCGGGCGGTGGTGGGGTGTTACCACCGCTCCACGAGGTGTTCCCGGCCCGGTGGCGGTTCGTACGGTTCGGGCCAGTAGTCGACGACCCGGCTGATCAGGCCGTGCTCGGACACATCGAGCCAGACGCACGCGTCCTGCTGCTCGGCGCCGACCCGAAAATCGAGCCGTAGGGCGGCGACCCGGTCGTCGGCGGCCAACTGCCGTATCCGTAGGTGCCAGTCGCCGGGATACTCGATGTTGAACCGCACGAACGCGTCCCTGCCGCGGACCCGCTCCCGGGTCTGTGGCATCTCGTAGACGACATCGTCGGTGAGCAGCGCGGCCAATCCGGGCCAGTCGCGGTTTTCCAGCCGATCGACGTAGTCGAGCGCGGCCCGCCGGGTCGTCGAGGTCTCATCCACGGCGTGGACCCTAGCGGCCACCGGTGACATCTTCTGGCGGGGAACCGGCGTCTCAGGGCAACCGGAGAGGAGTGCGACTACTCCCTGCCACTCTCAACGTATAGCGCACCGGGGGGCTTGCGGCAAGACCCGGGTTGTGCCGCAGAATCGCCGGCCGAGGCCAGAACACCAGGCCGGAACGGGAGAAAGCGGGGGCGGGCAAGTGCGTGTGTCGATGTCGACGTACGGGTCGCGTGGGGGCGTCGGGTCCTGTCGTGACTCACGGTGCGGTTGCGGGGCGGTCGTCACGACCCCCACCTTGGTTCGGACCCCCTGCCGTGTGCGGTGGTCCCCGGCGGCCCGCGATCGGAGCTGATGACATGAACCCGCCGACCACCAGCGCGTTCGATCTTCCCGACCACCTCTCCGCCAAGGCCGACCCGGGGCTGGTCGCCGCCGACGAGCGGCATTTCGCGGCGATCGCGGAGAGCCTCGAGCGGTCGGTCGCCGACCTGTCCGACCGCCTGGCCGCCGCGCGCAGGGCGCCCGGCGGCCTGGGCCAGTCGGCGATGGACCGGGACCAGGAGGTCCACCGGCTGACCGCACGCCTGCGCACCCTGCGTCGCTTCGGCCTGGATCTGTGCCTCGGGCACATGGTCCTGGCGGACGACCCGGAGCCCGTGTACGTCGGACGGCTCGGCCTCACCGACAGCGCGGGCCGCCGGCTGCTGGTCGACTGGCGGTCACCCGCGGCGGAGCCGTTCTTCGGCGCGACCCACGCCAACCCGATGGGTCTGACGAGCCGCCGCCGGTACCGCTGGACCCGTGGCCGGATCACCGACTACTGGGACGAGGTGTTCGTGCCCGACGAGTTCACCGGGCATGCCGCCGCGCTCGACGACCAGTCCGCCTTCATCGCCAGCCTCAGTGGCAGCCGCTCGGCCCGGATGCGGGACGTGCTCGGCACCATCCAGGCCGACCAGGACGCCATCATCCGGGCCGGATCCAGTGGCGCTCTGGTCGTCGACGGCGGCCCGGGCACGGGAAAGACCGTCGTCGCCCTGCACCGCACCGCATACCTGCTGTACTCCGACCCGCGCCTGGGGCGCCGCCGCGGCGGCGTGCTGTTCGTCGGGCCGCACCAGCCCTACCTGGCCTACGTCGCCGACGTCCTGCCCAGCCTCGGCGAGGAGGACGTACAGACCTGCACGCTGCGGGACCTGGTCGCCGAGGGAGCCGCCGCGGCGGTCGAGACCGACCCGGACGTGGCCCGCCTGAAGTCGTCGGCGGACCTGGTGGCGATGATCGAGGCGGCGGTCCGGTTCTACGAGGAGCCGCCGACCGGCGGGATGAGGATCGCGACCGACGAGTCCGACATCCGGCTGACCGCCGACGACTGGGCCGAGGCGTTCGAGGCGCCGGCACCGGGGACCCCGCACAACGAGGCGCGCGACGAGATCTGGGAGGAACTGCTCACGATCCTGGTGGACAGGTACGACGGCGACGAATCGCCCGACCTGGTCCGCGGGTCGCTGCTGCGCAACAGCGAACTGCGTACGGCGTTCAACCGCGCGTGGCCGCTGCTCGAAGCCGCCGACCTGGTCGGCGACCTGTGGTCGGTACCCGCCTACCTGCGCCGGTGCGCCCCCTGGCTCGGTGCCGACGACGTCCGGCGGCTGCAACGCCAGGACGCCCAGGCGTGGACCGTGTCCGACCTGCCGTTTCTGGACGCGGCGCGGCAGCGGCTCGGCGACCCGGAGGTGTCCCGGCGCCGCCGTCGGCACAGCGCCGCCGTCGCCGCCGAGCGTGAGCGCATGACCAGGGTCGTCGACGACCTGATCGAGTCCGTCGACGACGAATACGGTGTGGGCCTGGTGACGATGCTTCGTGGCGAGGACTTCCACGACGCCCTGGTCGACGAGACCACGTTGCCCGCCGGCGAGCCGGACCGGCTCGCCGGCCCGTTCGCGCACATCGTCGTGGACGAGGCGCAGGAGTTGACCGACGCGCAGTGGCAGATGCTGCTCCTGCGGTGTCCGTCGCGGAGCTTCACCATCGTCGGGGACCGGGCCCAGGCCAGGCACGGGTTCACGGAGTCGTGGCGGGAACGGCTCGAGCGGATCGGACTCGACCGGATCAACCTGGCCTCGCTGACCATCAACTACCGGACGCCGAAAGAGGTCATGGCACAGGCCGAGCCGGTCATCCGGGCCGTGCTGCCGGACGCCAACGTACCGACCTCGATCCGCGACGGCGACGTCCCCGTCGTACACGGATCTGCTTCTGATCTGGGCTCGATTCTCGACACCTGGCTCGCCGCGCACGCCGAAGGGACCGCCTGTGTCATCGGGGACCCGACGTTCCGGGCCACCTCCCGGGTCCGGTCGTTGACCCCGGAACTGTCGAAGGGGCTCGAGTTCGACCTGGTCGTCCTCGTCGATCCGCAGTCGTTCGGCGAGGGCATCGAGGGAGCGGTGGACCGCTACGTGGCGATGACCCGGGCGACCCGGCAACTCGTCATCCTCACGAGTTCCTGACGTCGGCCGGACCCATGTGAACCGCGGCAGCCCTGCCCGACGCCGGGCAGGGCTGCCGCGGCCCGCCGTGGGAGTGGGCGGTCGGCGTGCACGTCATGCGTTGCCGATGCGGAGGGCCTCCTTGAGGAAGACGCGGTAGACACCCGGGGTTCCCTGCGTGGTGATGACCTCGACGATGGATCGGACGTTGCGGTTGTCGACGGTCTCGCGGATCAGTGCGTCGGCGAGGTCGCGACGCGAGGTGAACCGGCCCACCATCTGTGGCGGGCCGACGGTGTAGTCGGTGACCGCGGGACCGTTGAACAGCCCGGACGGGCGGATGACGGTCCAGTCGAGGTCGCTGCGGGCCACCGTGTCCTCCATGCGGCCGGCGTCCTCGTACAACGGGCGCCCCATCCTGAGCAGCATCGGCACGATCACCTTGCGGTAGACGAGGGTCTCGCCGGGCGGGGGTTTCATCGGCACGCCGGTCGAGGTGACGCAGACCAGGCGCCGGATGTGGTGTGTGGTCATGGCCGCGACGATGTTCGTGGCCGACTCGGAGAACGTGGTCGTGGCCGTGGAGCCGTAGTGGACACCAAGTGTCGAGATCACGGCGTCGTGGCCGGCCACGACGTGATCGACCGCCGCCGGGTTCAGGGCGTCCGCCTTCACCACCTCCAGCGCCGGATCGCTGAGGGGAAAGGCCTCCGGTTGCCGGGTGATCGCGGTGACGGTGTGGCCTTCGGTGAGTGCCTGGGCGGTGGCGAGTCGTCCGGTGGGCCCGTTGGCGCCGAAGATGACGAGCTTCACGTACTGCCTTTCGGTAGGTGGGGAGTTCCAAGCTGACGGCTCCAATATTCATTATAGGCGCCGTAAAGAGAATAGGGTGGTGAGGGGAGCGCCGGTGACGAGGCCCGGGACCGCGGTGCGGCTAGGGTGCACTGCATGGAGGCACCACCCGGCCGGCGTCGCTACGACTCGCTGCGTCGTACGGCGCAAGCCCTGGAGACACGGGCGGACGTTGCCCGCGCCGCGCGCCGGCTCTTCGTCGAGCAGGGCTGGGCGGCCACCACCGTGCGCGACGTCGCGCGGGAGGCCGGGGTCTCGGTGCCGACGGTCTACGCGGTGTACGGCAACAAGGCGGGCCTGACCCGGGCGCTGGCCGACGCGGCCGACCTGTCGGCGGACGTGCCGCTGCAACTCGCCGAGCTGGAGGCCGCCGAGAAGGATCCTCGCCGGCAGTTGGCCGCCATGGTCGGCTTCGACCGGCGCCTTTACGAGCGTGCCGGCGACGTCATCACGCTGCTGCGCGAAGCTGGCCGCACCGAGCCGGAGCTGGCGGCGCTGTACCGCGACGGCCGTACGCGGGCCGACGAAACCCGCGTGTCGGTGTTCTCCTCCTGGCCGCCCGGCGTCCTGCGTCCCGACCTGGACGTGCCGACGGCGACCGACATCTACGCGGGCATGTGCAACATCGACGTGTACGCCACGCTCACCACCGAACGTGGCTGGACACCCGATCAGGTCGAGCGGTGGTGGCGCGAGGCGCTGGTACGGGAACTGCTGAGTTGACTGCCCGCTTTCGGCCGGCGCCGACCCGATGCCGCGACCGGTCATGATGACAACGCCACCGTGGCACAGGTGAGATCAGTTCAGCCCCACACGCCCAGACCGCCCGGCAACCTCCCACTCGACCCGGCCATCCCACGGCACGCCCGGGCTGGAGCGAACTACGGAAGGCGCCGGGGTCCTGACCCCGAAGGCGCGGCGGTGCCGTCCTCCGCCGGCAGGTCCAGTCGAGTCCTGGTGCCGACCGTTTCCAACTGGCGGGCGAGCAGGCGCATCTCAGCCGGTGTGCCGGTGACACCGGCGTCGGTCAACCGGTCGTAGGTGTCGCTCGCCTCGCTGATCGAGGCGCCGTACCGTCTGAACATCCTCAGCACCTGCAGGCGCAGCGGGCGGGTGACCTCGGGGTCGGCCCGCAGCCGGGCCAGGCCGACGCCGGCGATCAGTGCCTGACGCAGATCGTCGGGCATCCTGCCCCACGCGCCGCCGTCGTCCTCGCCCTCGTCCGCACACCCTTCGCATCTGGAGGTGATTCCCCAGGTCAGCCGGTCACCGTCGATCGCCTGCGTGACGACACCGCGGCTCGACGCGCCGCACCGCAAGCACGGCTCGATCACCTCATGACCGACGATCTCCGCCTCCATCCGGTGACAGTAGCCGTCCATAGGAATGCAACCGACGCGCCGGGAAGCGCCCCGGGCGGCGTCGCGGCCACCGACCCCGGTCGGCCGGGCTTGCCGAGGAGATGACCGGCCGGCGGGACCCCGGTAGGGTCGCGGCGTGCGTGCGGTGGTGTTCGACGAGTTCGGCGTACGACCCGAGGTGCGGACGGTCGCCGACCCGGCGCCGCCGCCGGGCGGTGCGGTCGTCCGGGTGCTGGCCACCGGCCTGTGCCGCAGTGACTGGCACGGTTGGCGCGGCCATGATCCCGACATCCGCCTGCCGCACGTGCCCGGTCACGAGTTCGCCGGTGTCGTCCAGGCGGTCGGGGCGGGGGTGACCGGTTGGCGGCCCGGCGCGCGGGTCACCGCCCCGTTCGTCTGTGCCTGCGGCCGCTGTCCGGCCTGTCTCGCCGGGGACCAGCAGGTCTGCGAGCGGCAGACCCAGCCCGGCTTCACCCACTGGGGTTCGTTCGCCGAGTACGTCGTGGTCCGGGACGCCGACGTCAACCTCGTCGGGTTGCCCGACGGGATCGACTTCGCCGCGGCGGCGGCGCTCGGCTGCCGGTTCGCCACCTCGTTCCGGGCGGTCGTGCAGCAGGGCCGGGTCGCGGCGGGGGAGTGGGTGGCGGTGCTGGGGTGCGGCGGGGTGGGCCTGTCCGCCGTCATGATCGCGGCGGCGGCCGGTGCCCGGGTCGTCGCCGTCGACGTCGCCCCGGCCGCCCTGGACCTGGCCCGGCAGTTGGGTGCGGCGGAGGTCGTGGCCGCCGCCGGGCTGGCCGGGCCGGACGAGGTGGCGGCGGCCGTACGGGACCGTACCGGCGGTGGGGCACACCTGTCCCTGGACGCGCTGGGCAGTGTCGACACCTGCGTGGCGTCGATCGCCGGGCTGCGCCGGCGTGGCCGGCACGTGCAGGTCGGCCTGTTGCCGCCCGCGCTGGGGCGGCCGGCGGTGCCGATGGAGCTGGTCATCGCGTACGAGCTGGAGGTGCTGGGCAGTCACGGCATGGCGGCGCACGCCTATCCGGGGCTGCTCGGCCTGATCGGCGCCGGGCGGCTGCGTCCGGCTGACCTGGTCACCGGCACGCTGGGCCTGGCCGAGGCGCCGGCCGCGCTCGCCGCGATGGACGGTCCGACCCCGGCCGGCGTACGGCTGGTCGACCCGGCCGCCTGACCCGAGACCCGGCTCGGTCCGGGGTACCGGCACGGCCACCCCCGCTGTTCATATGAACAGTGTTCTTGCGTGTTCGTACAGTGATGCGTATCTTTTTCCGTCATGGACGTGCAGGAGCGGCAGCGCCGGATCGAGCAGACCGTCGCGACCGAGGAGGCGGTCACCGTCGCCGACCTCGCCGCCCGGCTCGCCACGTCGGAGGCGACGATCCGCCGCGACCTGATCGAACTCGACCACAAGGGCGTGCTGCGGCGGGTGCACGGCGGTGCCCGGCGGCTCGCGCTGCGCGGCGCCGAACTGTCGTACGCCAGCCGGGCCGCGGCCAACGTCGACGCCAAGGCCCGTATCGCCACGGCCGTCGCCGACCGGCTCGGCACCGACGAGGCGGTGCTGCTCGACAGCGGCACCACCTGCGTCGAGATCGCCCGTGCGGTCGGCGACCGGCCGCTGCGGGTCATGCCGCTGTCACTGACCGCCGCGAACGTGCTCGCCGGCCGGCGCGACGTCCGGCTGATCTGCCCCGGCGGCGAGGTGCGGGCCGGTGAGCTGGCCTTCGTCGGGCCGCTCGCCGAGGCGGGCATCCGCCGGCTGCGGTTCGACACCGCGGTCGTCTCCGGCTGCGGGGCGTCGGTCGCGGGCGGGGTCACCGCGTACGACCTCGGCGACGCGGCGGTCAAGACGGCCGCCATCGACTGCGCCGAGCGGGTGATCCTGGTCTTCGACCGCTCCAAGTGGGAGAAGTCCACGTTCGCGTGGGTCGCCGACCTGAAGACGTTCGACCTGGTGGTCACCGACCACCGGTTCACCGCGGCCGAGTCGGCCTTCTTCGAGCGCAACGGTGTGGAGGTGGTCGCGGTATGACGACCGTGAAGAGCCCGGCCGGTGATCCGGCCCGGCTGCGGCGGGCCCGGGTGTCGGTGTTCGGCACCTTCGGCGTCGGCGGGCTGCTGCTGGCGATGTGGGTGGTCAACATTCCCGCCGTGCAGCAGCGGACCGGGGTGTCGCACGCGACGCTGGGCCTGCTGCTGCTTCTCATCGGCGCCGGTGCCTTCGCCGGGATGCAGGTCAGCGGCCCGCTCGCCGACCGGATCGGCTCGCGGACCACGACCGTCGCCGGTGCCGCGCTGCTGTGCGTGACGGTCAACCTGCCCGGTCTGGCGTACGACGCGGTGACGCTCGGGCTGGCGTTGTTCTTCTTCGGGTTCGCGAACGGGGCTCTGGACGTGGCGATGAACGCCCAGGCCGTCGTCGTCGAGCGCGCCTACCGGCGGCCGATCATGTCGGCGTTCCACGCGCTGTTCTCGATCGGCGGCGCGGCCGGTGCGGTGCTCGGTGCCGGGCTGATCGCGGCCGGCTGGTCGGTGTCGGCGATCCTGCTGGCGTCGGCGCTGGCCGGCGTCGTGGTCATGGCGGCCTGCGTACCCGGCCTGCTGCCCCGGGCCGACGAGAACGCCCCGACCGCGCAGGCCGCGTCCGGGGCCCGTCGGCGGGCCGGCATCCCGCGTACGGTGTGGCTGCTGGGTGCCACCGCGTTCCTGCTGATGCTCGCCGAGGGCGTGGCCAACGACTGGAGTGCCCTGCAGATCACCGAGCATCTCGGCGAGGCGGAGTCGGTGGCCGCGCTCGGTTACGGCGCGTTCGCGCTGACGATGACCCTGGGCCGGCTGGTGACCGACCGGATCGTGGTGCGGGTCGGTCCGGTCGCCGTCGTCCGGTACGGCTCGCTGATCGGTGCCGTCGGCCTGGTCCTGGTCACCACGTCGGACTGGCTCTGGCTGACGCTGGCCGGCTGGGCGGTGCTCGGGCTGGGGCTGTCCGGCAGCGTTCCGCAGCTCTTCACCGCGGCCGGCAACCTGCGCGAGGGCACGCAGGGCGTGAACATGTCGCGGGTGGTCGGCATGGGCTATCTCGGGCTGCTGGCCGGCCCGGCCCTGGTGGGCTGGATCGCCGAGTTCACCTCGCTGAACGTGGCGCTGTTCGCGCCGCTGCTGTTCTGCCTGGTGGCCGCCGTCCTGGCCACGAGCCTGCGGCCGGCCCCGGCCGAGCCGGCGGCCGGCTCCGCCGTCGGTCCGGCCGTGGACGCGCCCGTGCGCTGAGAGCGCGGACCGTCCGGTGGCGGGTTACCGTCGGCGGACATCCGGATCAAGGCGAGGGAGCGGCCGGTGGCGTACGACGAACTGTTCGAGTTGGAGGAGCAGGGCTGGCGGGCGCTGTCGTCCACCCCGGGAGAGGCGGCCGCGTTCTACGGCCGGGTCCTCGACGACGAGGTGGTCATGCTGCTGCCCGGCGGGCTGGTGATCGACGACCGGGCGGCGGCGATCGAGGCGATGTCGGGGCAGCCGTGGTCGTCGTACCGGCTGGAGGAGGTGCGGGTCCGGCGGCCCACCCCGGACACGGCGCTGGTCGCGTACGGGGTGGTGGCGGCGCGGGCGGGCGCGGCGGAGTATTCGGCGCTGGTCGGCAGCGGCTACGCACGCCGGGAGGCCGGCTGGCGGCTGACCTTCCACCAGCAGACGCCCCGCTGACCCGGGCTCCGTCAACCGGGCGGGTACCCGGGCTCAGCCGGACGGGACCGGGCCGGTGGAGTCGCGTACGACGAGTTGGTGGCCGGTCGACTTGCGCCGGGGGCGTTGCGACTGCGGCTTGAGCGCCATGGCCAGGGCGAGTTCGCCCATGGCGGCCATCGGTAGCCGTACGGTGGTCAGGCTCGGGGCGAGGTCGGCGGCGACGGAGACGTCGTCGAGGCCGACCACCGAGATCCGGTCGGGCACCGCGATCCCGTGTGCCCGCAGCGCGGACAGCACGCCGATGGCCATCGCGTCGGTGAGGGCGATGATCGCGGTGGTCTCGGGATGGTCACGCAGGATCTGTTCGGTCGCCTGGAGTCCACTGTCCCGCGTAAAACTGGTGGGTATGACCGGGATGTCCGACCAGGTCAGTCCGCCCCGCTGGATGGCCCCCGCGATGCCGGCCAGCCGGTCCTCGACCGTGGTCAGGCTGTCGGGTCCGGACACCACGGCGATGCGGCGGTGGCCGAGGGAGAGCAGGTGTTCGGCGGCCGAGCGGCCGGCGGCCTCGTTGTCGGGCAGCACGGCGTCGGCGGTGAGGTGGTGGCGGCCGATCACCGAGACCCGGCCGCCGCTGGCCTGGAACGCCGTCAGGGCGGCCTTCGAGCGGGCCTGTGCCCGCGGGTCGCAGTAGCCGGAGCCGGCGACGATGATGATCCCGGCCCGGTGCGCGATGATCGTCTGGATCTGCCGGAACTCCTTCTCCGGGTCCCGGCCGGAGTGGCAGATCTGGACCATGAGGTCCCGCTCGCCGGCGACCCGGATGACGCCGCTGGCGATCTCGGAGAAGTACGGGTCGCCGATCTCGTGGACGATCAGCCCGACGGTGGAGGTCGAGCCGCCGGCGAGGGTGCGGGCGTGCATGTTGGCCACGTACCCGAGCTGGTTCGCGACCTGGCGGACATGCTCGGCGACCTTGTCGCTGACGCCGTCGCGACCGGCGAGCGCGCGCGAGGCCGTGGCCAGCGAGACGCCGGCCAGTTCTGCCACGTCGGCGAGCCGCAAGGCTGAACGAGATCTAGGCATGTTGTCGCCCCTTCACGCCGCTGACTCGGGACCGAAATCTCCTTGTGACGCTTGCCACCCCACGGGTGCCGTAGCTATGTTACGGAAGCGCTTTACGAAAGCGCTTCCGTAACACGGATGCGAGGAGTTACTCATGAAGGCAACGGCTCGAGCCCGGCGGGGTGTGATCGCTGGAGCTGCGGTCGCGGCACTGGCCCTCTCCGGCTGCTCCGCCGCGGGCGGCTCCGGCGATTCAGCAGATGATCCTATCGTGATCGGCATATCCCTCCCGTTGACCGGCGACTTCTCCGAGCCCGGCAAGGGTGTCCAGCGTGGCTACGAGGCCTGGGCGAAGGTCGTGAACGACAAGGGCGGCCTGCTCGGCCGCCAGGTCGAGTTGAAGATCCTCGACGACCAGTCCAGCGCGGACCGGGTCGTCGCCGACTACGAGCAGTTGCTCGGCCGCGACAACGTCGACCTGGTCTTCGGCCCGTTCTCCACCCGGCTCGTGGTGCCCTCGGCCCGGGTGGCCGAGGAGTACGGCATGCTCTACGTCGAGCCGGCCGGCGCCGCCCCGGAGGTCTTCGAGCAGGGCTTCAAGAACCTGTTCTACGCCGCCCCCGCGGTCGCCAACGACCACTACAACTACCTGGCCGAGTACATCCTCGCCCTGCCGGCCGACCAGCGTCCGCAGACCGCGGCGTACGCGGCCATGGACGACCCGTTCGCCCAGGGCACCGCGTACGGCCTGAAGGAGAAGCTCGAGGCCGGCGGGGTGCGGACCGTGGTCGACGAGGTCTACCCGCCGAACACCACCGACTTCAACAGCATCGCCGCGAAGATCGCCTCGTCCCGGGCGGACATCGTCGTCGGCGGCACCCAGTACCAGGACGCGGTCAACCTGATCGTCGCCCTCCAGCAGCTCAACTACCAGCCGAAGCTGGCCGCGTTCTCGACCGCGCCGACCAACCCCGAGTTCAGCAAGGCGATCGGGGCCAAGACCGAGGGCATCCTCGCCCCGACCGGCTACACCACCAAGGCCACCTACCCCAGCAACACCGAGTTCGTGCAGGCCTACACCGCGCAGTTCGGCACCCCGCCCGGTGAGGACGAGGCCAACGCGTACACCACCGGCCAGGTCGTCGCCGCCGCCGTCGAGGCGGTCGGCTGCGCCGAGCAGGGCGACTGCCAGCAGAAGCTGGTCGACTGGCTGCGCGGCAACACCGTCGAGACCGTCGTCGGCCCGCTCTCCTGGGACGCCCAGGGCCGCCCGCAGGGCGCCCACATGATCCAGCAGTACGTCAACGGCCAGATCCAGATCGTGCTGCCGGGCGACACCAAGGAAGCCGACATCATCTACCCCAAGCCGAGCTGGTGATCATTTCGTGTCCGGCACCCTGATCTTCCAGAGCATCGTCCTGGGCATCCTGCTGGGCGGCCTGTACGCCCTGCTCGCCGCGGGCCTGACGCTCTACTTCGGCGTCATGCGGGTGGTGATGATCGCGCACTCGGCGTTCCTCATCCTCGCGGCCTACCTCGCCTGGTACTTCAACCAGCAGACCGGGCTCGACCCGCTGCTGTCGCTGTTCGTGACCGTCCCACTGTTCTTCCTCGTCGGCGTGGTGATGCAGCGACTGCTCATCACCCGGCTGCGGCCGGCCACCCTGACCATGATGTCCGTGCTGCTCACCTTCGCGATCGCCCTGATCATCGAAGGCATGCTCGGGTACGTCTTCACCGGCACCCAGCGCCGGATCAACCTGAGCTACAGCGGTTCGAGCCTGGACCTGTTCGGGGCCCGGGTCGCGGTGGTCAAACTGATCGCGTTCGGCCTGGCGGCCGTCTCGCTGCTCGCCCTCTACCTGCTGCTGAAGAAGAGCCGGTTCGGGTGGGCGCTGCGGGCCACCATCCAGCACAAGGAGGCCGCCCAGCTCACCGGCATCGACACCGACCGCATCGCCGGCTTCGGCTTCGGGCTCGGCCTGGCGTCGGCCGCGATCGGCGGCACCGCGCTGTCGCTGGACTCGACCATCTACCCCTCGCTGCACTGGCACTGGATCGGTCCGCTGATGGCGATCATCGTGGTCGGCGGGCTCGGCAGCGTACCCGGCGCCGCGATCGCCGCCATGGTGCTCGGCCTCGGCCAGAGCCTGCTGCAACTGCCGCTCGGCACGACCTGGGCGCAAACCGTCTTCTACGTCGCGCTGTTCGGCACGTTGGCCTTCCGGCCGCAGGGATTCTTCGGAGGTCGCCTTGCCCAGAGGTTCTGAAACGACCGCGCCGGCGGGCGGCCTGCTGCCCGCCCGGCTCGGCACACCCGTACGGCTGATCGCCCTCGTCGTCGGTGCGGCGCTGGTGCTGTCGTTCCCGCTGGTGGCGCCGAACCCGTACATCCTGTCGGCCGGCGTCGTCGTGCTGAACTACGCGATCCTGTCGACCGCGTGGAACTTCGTCGGCGGCTTCACCGGCTACATCTCGCTCGGTCACGCCGCGTACTCCGGCCTCGGCGGGTACGCGACCGGCCTGCTGATCACCAAGGCCGGCGTACCGAGCTTCGTCGCGCTGATCCTGGCCGGCGTGATCGTCGCCGCGCTGGCGGTGCCGATCGGCATCGCCGCGCTGCGGGTCCGCGGCGCGTCGTTCGTGATCGTGTCGATCGCGCTGGTGCTGATCCTGCTGCTGGTCTTCCAGAGCTGGGCGGCGTTCACCGGCGGCTCGAACGGCCTGGTCGTACCCCGGCCGTTCCCGGACCTGCTGCGGCCCGAACACCACATGGTGTTCTTCTACCTGTACGCCGGGCTGATCGCGATCGCGCTGCTGGCCTGGTGGGCGATCGACCGGTCCCGGTTCGGCATGGGCCTGAAGGCGATCCGCGAGGACGAGGACAAGGCCCAGTCGCTGGGTACGCCGACGTTCACGTTCAAGCTCATCGCGTACGTCGTCTCGGCGCTGTTCACCGCGCTCGGCGGCGGCCTGTACGCGCTGTGGTTCGGCGACCTCGACCCGATCTTCCAGTTCTCCATCCTGACCGGCTCCTACATGGTGCTGATGGCGCTGCTCGGCGGCATCCGGCACCTGTTCGGTCCGCTGCTCGGCGCGTTCATCGTCGGCATCGCGCTGGAGATCTTCAAACTGGAGTTCGGCAGCACCCAGCTCCACCTGGTCGCGGCCGGCCTGCTGCTGGGCATCGTGGTGCTGTTCATGCCGGACGGCATCATCCCGGCGGTCGGCAACCTGGTCAGACGGTTCCGGCCGACGGAGAGTTCGATCCGGGAGGTCACCGCGGCCGAACTGCTGGAGCAGAACAAGGCCCGGGCGGCGGCCGCCGGCAAGCCGGCGCCGCCGGCCGCCGACGCCGACGCGGCGTCCGAGACGAAGGCGGAGGTCAAGCGATGACGGCCCCGACGAAGAGCGGGATCCGCAGCCTGGAGACCGTCGAGCTGACCAAGTCGTTCGGCGGTGTCACCGCCGTCAACAAGGCCACGGTCACGTTCCACCACGGCAAGGTCAACGCCCTCATCGGCCCCAACGGCTCGGGCAAGACCACGTTCTTCAACTGCGTCACCGGCATGATCAAGCCCGACTCCGGCCAGGCCACCTACCGGGGGCAGGACATCACCGGCAAGGCGCCGCACAAGATCGCCCGGGCCGGCATCGGGCGCAGCTTCCAGCTGTGCCGGGTCTTCCCCCGGATGACGGTGCTGGAGAACATGCTGGTCGCGGTCCGCAACACCAGCCTGCGGGCGCAGCTCGCCAGTTCCCGGCACTCCGGCGACATCGAGCGGGCCCGCGGGCTGCTCAACCGGGTCGGCATCGACCACCTGGAGCACGCCGAGGCCCGCAACCTGTCGTACGGGCAGCAGAAGCTGCTCGAGTTGGCCGGCGTGCTGATGGGCGACCCGGAAACGATCATGCTGGACGAGCCGGCCGGTGGCGTCAACCCGGCGTTGATCGGTCGGATCGGCACCCTCGTGCAGGAACTCAACGCCGAGGGCAAGACGTTCCTCATCGTCGAACACAACATGGACATGGTCATGAGCCTCAGCGATCACGTCGTGGTGTTCGACCGTGGCCGGCCCATCGCCGACGGCCCGCCGTCGGTGATCAAGACCGACCCCCGAGTGCTGGAGGCCTACCTTGGCGTCTGAGTTTCTCCTCGAGCTGAACGACATCGAGGCGGGCTACGGCCGGGCCGCCCTCGTGCTGCGCGGGCTGACCGTCAAGGTGCCGCCGGGCACCGTGGTCTGCCTCGTCGGCCCGAACGGCGCGGGCAAGTCCACCGTGCTCAAGGTCGCCAGCGGGCTGCTCAAGCCCCGCTCCGGAACGATCAAGGTCGACGGCAAGGACGTCACCGGCCAGGGGCCGCAGCAGATGCTGCGCTCCGGGCTGGCACACGTCCTGCAGGGACACAGCGTGTTCCGCGAGATGACGGTGGCCGAGAACGTCAACCTCGGCGCGTACACGCTGCGCGACAAGGCGGTCATCAACGAGCGGATCGAGTTCGTCAAGGAACTCTTCCCGGTCGTCGCCGACCGCTGGAAGTCGCTCGCCGGCCTGCTCTCCGGCGGCCAGCAGAAGCAGGTCGAGTTCGCCCGGTCGCTGATGGTCAGCCCCAAGGTCGTGCTCCTCGACGAGCCGTCGATGGGGCTGGACCCGAAGACCACCAGCACCGTGTTCGAGCAGGTGGTCCGGATGCGTGAGGCCGGCGTCGCCGTACTGCTGGTGGAGCAGAACGCCCGGCGGGCGCTGGAGACCGCCGACATCGGCTGCGTACTCGACCTGGGGCGGGTGCACATCACCGGCCCGGCGCCGGAACTGCTCGCCGACCCCAAGCTCGGCGAGCTGTACCTCGGCGGCCGGCCGGCCGACTCGACCGCAGACAAGGCGCCCGCCGGCAAGGGGGTGACCGTCGATGGCTGAGCGGCTGATCCGGGTGGTGATGAACGGCGTCACCGGCCGGATGGGGTACCGGCAGCACCTGCTGCGCTCGGTGCTGGCCATCCGCGCCGACGGCGGCGTGGTCACCCCCGACGGCGACCGGGTCCAGGTCGAGCCGGTCCTGGTCGGCCGCAACCGCGACAAGCTGGCCCGCATCGCCGCCGACCACGACGTGGCCGAGCACACCACCGACCTGGACGGGGCCCTGGCCGACGACACCGCCACGGTCTACTTCGACACCCAGACCACCAGCGGGCGCAAGAAGGCCATCCTCAAGGCGATCGCCGCCGGCAAGCACGTCTACACCGAGAAGCCGGTGGGGGAGACCGTCGCCGACGCGCGCGAACTCGTCGAGGCGGCCGCCACCGCCGGCATCATCAACGGTGTCGTGCACGACAAGCTCTACCTGCCGGGGCTGCTGAAACTCAAGCGGCTCGTCGACGCCGGCTTCTTCGGTCGGATCCTGTCGGTACGCGGTGAGTTCGGCTACTGGGTCTTCGAGGGCGACCTCCAGCCGGCCCAGCGGCCGAGCTGGAACTACCGCGCCGAGGACGGCGGCGGCATCGTCCTGGACATGTACTGCCACTGGAACTACGTGCTGGAGAACCTGTTCGGCCGGGTCCGGGCGGTGACCGCCAGGGCGGTCACGCACATTCCGGAGCGCTGGGACGAGCAGGGCAACCGGTACGACGCCACCGCCGACGACGCCGCGTACGGCATCCTCGAACTCGAGGGTGACATCCTGGCGCAGATCAACTCGTCGTGGACGGTCCGCGTCGACCGGGGCGAACTGGTCGAGTTCCAGGTCGACGGCACCCACGGCTCGGCGGTCGCCGGCCTGTTCGGCTGCAAGATCCAGCCCCGGGTCCGGACCCCGAAGCCGGTCTGGAACCCGGACCTGCCCACCGACCAGGACTTCCGCGCCCAGTGGGAGCAGATCCCGGACAACCAGGAGTTCGTCAACGGGTTCCGCGCCCAGTGGGAGCAGTTCCTGCTCGACGTCGACGCCGGGCGTCCGCACCGGTACGACTTCGCCGCCGGCGTACGCGGTCTCCAGTTGGTCGACGCGGCGCTGCGGTCGTCGAACGAGGGGCGCCGGGTCGAGTTGCCCGGGCTCTGACGGCGTGACCGGTGCCCGGGGTGGTGACGCCGCCCCGGGCACCGGTCTTTCACCAGTGCAGGCGTTTGGCGTTCGGGTCGACGCCGCGGTATTCGCGCCGCGGGCCGGTCGGCCGCCACCAGACGAGATACGCCACCAGCATCGCCACGGCCTGGAGCGCCCACAGGGTTGTCTGCCAGTTCGTCTCGTCGGGGTCGAGGACGAACGCGCGGATCGTGGCGAGGACCAGGAAGACGCCGGTCGCGGTCCCCGCGACGCCTGATTTGACCGGACCTGGCGTCATCTGACATATGCCAGCACTGGACCGTGGTATTTCCGTCCCCTGGACCGGCTCCTGAATCCATGACCTCACCGGCGTGGAGCCCCACGCCGGTGCCCCCGTCGACGGGAGACAACTGTCATGGCGATTTCGGGTAGCCGAGTCCGACGCGCGGCGACGGCCCTGCTCGCCGGCGTGGCCGTGGCCGGCCTGCTGGGTGCCACCGCCGCCGCCGCACCGCCGGACGCCACACCGGACCGGCTCATGACCGTGACCGACGTCTGGATGAGGGACGTCTCCGGCGACGTCGGACTGCAGCCGCATTCGGGCAGCCCGATCTGGGCCAGCCCGGACCTGAAGATCTGCCCGACGGCGGTGGGGTGCTTCAGCAGCGTGTCCCCGGTCGTCGGCGGAACCAACCACATCGTCACCACGCTGCGAAACCCCGGACCGTACGGCGAGGGCACCGACACCGGAACGCTGGCGTTCTACCGCTCGTCCCCGAGCGGCAGCCTGGTCTGGCCGACCGCCTGGACATTCGTGACCTCGGTGATCGTCACCGTCCCGACCGGTGGCACCACGGTGAGCGTCCCCTGGATCAGCGTGCCCGGCCCCGGTCACTTCTCCCTGATCGCCGTGTGGCGGTCGCTGAACGATCCGCTGTCGCCGCTGACCCCCGACATCCTGACCAACGTCCGGAACAACAACAACATCGTCTGGCGTGACCTCGACTCCGTCGCCCTCCTCGCCGGAGGTGGCCTCGGAGCGAAGCATCCGCCGGCGACGGTGCACACGACGTCGGTGGGGTAGCCGGGCGCCAGGATTCGTGCCAGGTCCGTGGACCGCGGCACGAACCCCGTGCGCGGCCGTACGTCCAGCCGCTGGCCAGAGACCGTCCAGTGCCCGTCGATACGTTGCGGCCAGCCGGCGGTCCGAGTTTCTGCGACAGGTGGCCGCCACCGACCTCGGAGGAGGACACATGCCCGATTCCCACGTACGAAGGCGCCTGCTCGCCCTGGCAACGGCCGCGATGTGCGTCGTGGCCCTGCTGCCGGGGCAGTCGGCGGTGGCGGCACCCGCCGATCCCGCCGCACTTCCGCTGTCGCAACGGGCGCTGCCGGAGTCGTGCGCGCCGCGGCTGGCGGAGGCGTCCCGCAAGGCCGCCGGTAAGGGCGGCACCGGGACCTGTGTCGAGATGGGCAAGCTGAGTCGCGCCACCGCCCCCGCGGCGGCCGCTTCGGGCGGTTCCGGTACCACGGCCGTCACCTGTGGTAACTCGGCCTGGGCGATGGCCCGGTTCGGAGCCTGTGCCACCGCACCGGTCACGCTCTACGTCTACATCGTCCCGTCCGGGGCTCTGGTCGGCATCATCGACATGACGGTCACCTTCATGGCCGACCTGGGATCGATCGACGGCCGGCCCCGGTACAACGTCACGGTGCGGGCCACCGCCCTCGCGGGCCAGGTCCTCGGGACCCTGATCACCCACGAGGGCTACTGCGAGTACGGCTGCAACGGGTTCACCGGCGGCAGCGCCTACCGCTTCGACTACGTCGGGGCACAGGCGAACTTCATCCTCAACGCCGCGCCCGGAGCCACCGCGCCCGGCGCCGTCCACACCGCCCAGATGATGCTGTACTTCTGGTTCGTCAACGCCGCCTGGAGCCCACCGGTGTCCAACGCCGTCGGCGCGTCAAGTCCGCAGTTCCGCTGCGACAACGCCGTACCCGGGTTGAACCAGCCGGGCTGCGTCTATCCGTCGATCCGGCCGGTCTACACGCCGAGCCCGGCCAACAACAGCTACCGGCAGCACATCCAGATGGCACTCGACCACAACCTGCCCCGGACCCTGACCCGGACCACCGACTCCTTCGACCACACCCAGAACCACAACCGGGCCTGCCCCGGCATGCACCGCCCCCCGGACGGATACAGTTGCGACGAGTACCCGTTCCAGTCCACCCTGCAGGGCGCCTTCACCGGCGGGCACACCTACGGGCGTACCTTCTCCGGCTGTCAGGTCGGCTGGCTCGACGTCCGGCAACGCGGTGACAACGGCGGGTGGAACGTCTGCTACATCCCGGCGTTCGAGAACAGCAGCGGCGGCAACGAACTGAACCGCTTCTACGTGAACAACCGCGTGATCGACCGCGACTCGTTCGCGCGACCGGTCCGGAACGGGTGGCGGCCCTGCTGCCGCGGGTACGGCCGGGCGGCGTGCTGGTCAGCAT